>JAQCHR010000409.1 GCA_027619655.1 Pseudomonadota bacterium | reverse complement strand
CCACACCGCGCCTCCTCCTAAAAGGAGACAGATGGCCCAAACTGTCAGGTCAATACTCTCTCAGCACACCAATGCGAGAATTTATCCCCCGCTAATTACCCCCGGCAGTTTAATCGTCAGGATCAGCGTGCTCAGGCTCTTGCCGTGCACGTCCTGCGCCAGCGAGCGGGTCACCCCGCCGCCCAGCGCGCCCTCGATGACGAAGTTCAGCGCCCGCAGTTTCGGCAGTTCGTAGCGCCGCACCGGGCCCGGGGTGATGTGGCTGTAGGCCCTGGCCACCACATCCGCGGTCAGTTCCTTTTGCAGCACCGCCCAGCCCGCATCGTCATACGCCGTGACGGAGATGTTGGAGGTGTTGCCCTTGTCGCCGGCGCGGCTGTGGCCGAGGTCGTATACGCGCACCATCAGGCGGCTCCTTCCACATAGATCCGGGGTTTGACGAGATGGCGCGGCAGCAGCACCGACTGCACCGCCAGGATCTCGCGCACGATCGGGTCGATCCCGCCGCCGCCACCGGAGGGGCCGTTGACATGCATGGCGCGGGTCTCGAAGCCGACCTGCCCGGCGGCGGCTCTGGAATCGCAGCGCGCGGCGACCCGCAGCCGCACCTCGTAGGGTTCCGGCCCGTCCGGTTCCCTGCCGTGCAGGCTGGACATGCCGATCAGGTCGACCCGCATCTCGGTATAGGTATAGGGGTTTTCCCTGAGGCGCTGCTGGATGATCTCGGCCGCCAGTTTCGCGCGCGCCACCGCGTTGATCCCGGCATAGGAGACCTGCCCCTCGCCGATGAAGCCGTCCTGGTAGCCTATGGAGACCTTGTAGGTATCGGTATGCGGCCTGGCCTGCGCGCCGGTCACCCGCACCCGGTCGGGGCCGGGTTCGTGCAGTTCCACACCGGTGACGTCCAGCACGCAGTCCGGCGTGATATAGGCCGCCGGGTCGTGCATTTCATACAGCAGCTGTTCGGTGGCGGTGGCGCGGTCCAGCCGCCCTCCGGTATCGGGGCATTTGCCGAGCTCTACCCCGCCCGCCAGCGTGATATCCGCATAGGGATTGCCGAGATGGGCGAGGTCCGGCACGTCCTTCATGCCCGGATCGGCGAAGCAGCCGCCGGTGAGCTGCCCCGAACATTCCAGCAGATGCCCCGCGACCGTGCCGGCGGCGAGGCGCGGCAGGTCGTCCGGCGACCATTTCCAGTAATGCATGGCGGGGGCGAGAAACAGCGACGGGTCGGAGACGCGGCCGGTGATGACCAGCGGCGCGCCGGTTTCCAGCCCCCGGCAGACCACTTCCGCGCCCAGATAGGCATGGGCGGCGACCATGTTCGGCAGCAGGGTTTCCACCGGCTCGCCGGTTTCCATGATCTTCAGTTCCGGCATGGCGCGGATGATGCTTTCGATATCGTCGCCCTCGACCACCGCGACCGGCACATTGCCCAGCCCCTGTTCCGCCGCCATCTGCCGCACCGCGCGCGCGCCGCCGCCGGGATTGGCCGCGCCCATATTGGTGACGATGCGCACATGCCGTTCCAGGCAGAGCGGCAGGATGCGCTCCATGCGTTCGATCAGGCGCGGGTTGTAGCCCTTCTCCGGGTGGTGGCGGCGGGTCAGGCTCTCGCGCGCGGTGGTCCGCTCGGCTAGGCATTCGAAGACGAGGAAGTCCAGGTCCGCGCGCTCGACCAGGTCGATGGCGGGTTCGATGCGGTCATCCGCGAAACCGGCGCCGACGCCGATGCGAACGACATCCGTTGGTTTGGGCATGGTGGGAGGCTCCGGGCTGGTATGGGCGGTGGATCGTTTCGCGCATTATGGGGCGACCGGGCGGCCCGGCGCAACGCCAGCTGTCAGCCCGCGGAATCGCCCAGGATACCGGCGCGCACCGCGTAGAGCGCGTCCGATCTGTCCCGCGTCCCCCAGGGGCCGGCACCCTGCCGCGCGCCACCCTTCGCGACGGTGGTGAAGCGGTTGTCGATGACGAGGGTTCGCCGGGCAATGCGCCATTCGCCGCCGCGCCGTTCGAAGCGGTCCAGGTAGCGGCCCCAGGACTGGCGGCAGATCATGTCGCCGGGGGCGAGGCCCGCCGCCTCGGCGTCGCCTGGCGGGCGCAGGCGGCGGCTGGCGTAATAGGTCTCGACCATGGCGAGGTCCGGCCCCGCGAATTCGACCAGGCACTGGCCGAGGAAATGCATGGAATTGTCGTAGCCTTCGAAATTGACCGCCAGCCAGGCGATAAAACCGTCGATATCGCCGCTGTAGGCAATATGGTCGTCATGCGCATCGAGGTGATAGGCGGAGCGGATGATGGCTTCGTCGCCGCGGTCGACGCCGCGCGCATAGCGGCACATCGTGTCCCAGATCGCGGCCCGGTCCGCGAGTTGCCGGATGGTGTCGCTGTCGGATTCGGTCATGGTCGCCTCCCTGGAGAATGCGGCCCGCGGCGGGGCCTGCTGCAGTTTTCGTTAAGTATTCACCATTACCATGCGCGCAAACAGACCCGGTCAACCAGAGAGGCGCCGAAACATGAGCGAAAACGACAGCAACCGCCGACTGGCCAAGCGGGTCACCACGCGCCGCATGGCGCTGATCGCCGCCGCCGGAAAGAGCCACGCCAGCTACCTGGAGGATATCTCCACCAGCGGCGCGCTGCTGCATATCGCGGACCAGGACCTGTCGATGTTCGAGCTGGGCGAGCCGGTGGAGCTGGCGGTCGATGAAATGACGCCGGTGCCAGGCAATGTGGTGCGCGTCAGCCCGCCGATTGTCGCCGTTAATTTTACCGGCATCAATGAAGACGACCGCGACCGGATCGCCGCGGAGATCATGGACCGGGCCGCCAAGTTCGGCCTCGTCGACCCCGACGAATTCGCGGTGGACAGCGACTGACGCGTCGCCGCCGCATTCCTTATTCGGCGGCGCGGCCCGCGGCTTTGCCGTACAGGCGCCGCAATTCGGCGATGACCGTTTCCAGCGGCTCCACGTCGGCCATCTTCATGTCCATGTCGAACAGGTTGGCGCGATGCGCGGTGGCGCTGCGGTCGCCGACCGCCTCCTCGGCGACGATGACGCGGAAATTATGCGAGAACGCATCGTTCGCCGCCGCGCGGACGCAGCCGCTGGTCGAGATGCCGCAGATCACGATGGTGTCGATATCGTCGTAGCGCAGGAAGGATTCCAGCGGCGTTTCGAAGAAGCATGACGCCTTGTTCTTGTAGACGATCACGTCCTGCTCGCGCGGCGCATAGGCCTCGGGCCATTCGTCGGCGCGAGGGTCGCGGCTGTAGATCATGTCGCCGGCGATGCCCAGCTTGTCGTTCCACATGCCGCGCCGGACGGGGTGGCTGCGGTCGTCGCGCCGGCTGTAATAGATTGGCAGGTCCAGATCGCGGAAGGCGCCGGTCAGCCGGGTAATGTTTTCCACCAGCGCCGGGTCGCCGTCGCCGCATTGCGGATAGGCGGGATCGACGAACATAAAGGTCGTGTCGATGTTCAGCAGCGCCGCCCGCCGCCCGAACCCGACCCGCTCGCCGAACTTCCCCTTGGCATAGGTCGCCAGCTCCTCCGCCGGCAGGTAATCCGCCCATTTGTCCAGCTTGTTCATGATATTTGTGCTCCCCGAGGCTGTTTGCCCGCGAGCCTAACACGGGCGGCGGGGCCTTGGCGCGTCTCGCATGTCCCCCCGCTGCCCGGCGTTGCACCGTTATCCGGGCCGGTCCGGTGGCGTCGCGG
>JAQCHR010000408.1 GCA_027619655.1 Pseudomonadota bacterium | reverse complement strand
ATCCTTTTGCCGTCCAGATCCTCGCGACCGGCCTCGCGGATGGTGAATGCCCCGCGAACATTGCTGATCCGCGCGGTCCTGGACAGCCGGCCCTGGATTGGCGTGCGGCGGTGGCGGGTCAGAAGGTCGACCGCGACGCGCCGGCCGGAGATCCGACCGACCGACTGCGCCAGTATAGCCGCCTGATTGTAACGCCGGTAAAACAGCCGCCCGCGATGCAGGGGCACGGGCACGATCAGGTCCGCATCCCGCAACAGGTCGCCGCCTGCGCGCGCCAGCCACTGGCCGAAGGCCGGTGCATCATGCGTCCGGTCGCCATGCTTGAAGGCCAGGACAAGGCCGCGGCTGGCATCGTCATAGGCGAAAACCGCCCGGGCGCGATCGAACGCCGGCTGCCGCATGGTGCAGGCGCCGCACAATGTGCGGTCGGGTACCGCGTATTCGAACGGGTAACCGCAGCATTCGCAGGCCGGCGGCGCCAGGAAGACGATACGGCCCCAGCAATCCGCGCATAGCGCGCCGCCGGGCTCTACCGTCGTGCCGCAGATCGCGCAGCGCGGCGGCAACAGGGCGTTCAGGATCGTCCGCCCGACCATTGCGATTCCGGGCGGCGTATGGAACGCCAGCGCCATCAGGGGGCGAATTGCGGGAACACAAGCGTCCCGTCGCGCCTGATCTGGTTGATCAGTTCGATTTCCCAGGTCAGGTACTGGTTCATCGCCTCCTCAATCGTGCCTTCCCGGTCATACGGCAGGTAGTAGATGTCCTCCTTTTCGGCGGCGAGATTCGTATAGCCTTCCTCCAGCGGCCGTCCGGCGGCGCGCCATGCATCGGTGCCGCCATCGAGAATCCGTATTTCCACATCCGTCAGCGCCGCCAGGTCGACTGCGGCCAGCCGGGCCTGCTGTCCGTCGCCGCTGGTCACGACAATAGGTTTGGATTTCGGCAGCCGGTTGAGCGCATCGGCGAGCCGCAAACGGATCGCCCACCAGGCCCCGGGGATATGCCCGTCGCGATAGGCGAGGCTGGTGCCCAGATCGACGACCGTCACCGCCGCCGGATCGAGTTCCGATGCCGATACTGTCGGTACCGTCACGGCGTCGCATTCCGGAACGGATGGGATATGCGGGCCCGCTACGCAGGGCATTTGCACCAGCCCGTCCGCCAGGACCCGGACGTCGGTCCATCCCATCTGGATCAGCCAGCTCGCCGTCATCGTCGCGCGGACACCGGTATCGTCGACGAGAACGACACGGGCATTCGCCGTCCCCATGTAGCGGTCAGTCGCCTGGACAAGCTGGCCGCCGGGCGCGTGTCGCGATCCGGCGATATGGCCTTCCTCGAACTCTTCGGGTGACCGTACGTCCAGGAGATAGAGCGTTCGTCCGGCGGCTTCCGCCTGCCACTGGCGCAGGGTGGCGACATCAATGCAGCGCACGCCGTATTTCTGCGCCACCCGCGCGGCGGCTTCCCGTGACCAGTCCAGCGCCGCCTGGGATACATCGCCATACGTCCGGTCCGCCCCGTGTTCCAGCTCCAGCCCGGCGAGGTGCCAGCCCATCGTGCCATTGGTCAGCGCCAATACCGGATTCGGCGTGCCGGCATTGATCAGCGATTGGGCGCCGATGATAGACCGCGTCCGCCCGGCGCAATTGACGATGACCGTTGTCTTCGGGTCCGGCGCCAGATCCCGGACATGGCGCACCAGTTCCGCGCCCGGCGAATCGATCCCGCCCGGAATGCTCATGCGCCGGTACTCGTTCAGCGGCCGGCTATCCAGAATAACGATGTTCTCACCGGCATCCTGCAGGGCCTTCAGGTCCGCCGCGGAAATGTTCGGCGTGCCGCAATGATGCTCCACATGCTCGCCGAATACCTTGGATGGCACGTTCAGCCCGCTGAACAGCTCGGAGCCGGCATCCGCCCAGCCCTGCACGCCGTTATCGAGGATCGACAGGTCACTGTAACCCGCCGCCGCCAACACATCGGCGGGCCGGGACAGCCCGTCATTCCCGTCGATCAGCACGATCCGCGTCGCCATTCGCGGTACCAGTTCGCGGATTTTGAGCTCCAGGATGCTGAGCGGGATATTGACGCCCCGCAACAGATGACTGCGACCGAACACGCCTTCCTCGCGGACATCGATGACCGCCAGTTCCTTGCTATCGCCAAAGGCGGCGCGCAGCGTTTTCGCATCGATAGTTCCGGTCATCCGACGGTTCTCCCCTGAATTTGAACCGCAAGACTAGGCGGAACAGCGGCATCCGCTCAAGCGGCGATTGCCCCGGCATCCGGTGCGCCATATGGTGCCGCCATGTCCGATTCCATGAATGTCTTCGACCGGCGAATTGTCCGTGCGCACCGTAACCGCGCCGCCGCGGGATTTGCCGCATCCGACTTCCTGTTCCGGGAAACCGCGGACCGGCTGGCGGACCGGCTGCTGGATATATCGCGGGAATTTCCCCTGGCCGTGGACATCGGTTGTCACGACGGCGGCCTGCGGAGCGCCCTTATGGCCAGCGGCCGGATCGGTAGCCTGATGCAGTCCGACCTGTCCGAAGCCCTGGCCCGGCGGGCCAACGGCCCCGTCGTCGTCGCCGACGAGGAAGCGCTGCCCTTCGCCGAGGGAATGTTCGACCTGGCGATCAGCAACCTGTCCCTGCACTGGGTGAACGACCTGCCGGGCACCCTGCTGCAGATCCGGCGCATCCTGAAACCGGACGGGCTGTTTCTCGCCGCGACCCTGGGCGGCGACACGCTGGTTGAACTACGCGAATGCCTGATGGCGGCGGAAATCGAACTGCGTGACGGCGCCAGCCCGCGTGTATCGCCCTTCCTTGAAATTCGCGATGCGGGCGCATTGATGCAGCGGGCGGGGTTCGCCCTGCCGGTCATCGACAGCGACAAGATTACCGTGACCTATGACAACGCCCTGAAGCTGCTGGCCGACCTGCGCGGCATGGGCGAAACGGACGCCGCGATGGCAAGGGCGCGCGAATTCACCCGAAGGAGCCTGTTCCTGCGCATGGCGGAAATCTATCAGGAACGTTACGCGGGGCCGGACGGTCGTATCGGGGCAACCTTTGAGGTCATCTGGCTGCACGGCTGGACGCCGCATGAAACCCAACAACAGCCGCTGCGCCCCGGCAGCGCGGAAGCGCGGCTTGCCGATGCGCTGGACGTTCGGGAATCGACCGTGCCCGACAAGGCCAGGCCCAACTAGAGCCTTTCCGCCTTGCTATTGCGTCATATCCGCCAAAACCCCGCACCTTGCGCCGCCCGGCCGTAAATCGAAAAATCGATGCCCGGAATATCCGCCTCATCCGGCTGGCGCGACGGGGCGGCCGAAGATGCCAAGCCCCTTGTAATACGGGCTGTCCTCGGGAAAGGACCATTCGCTATGCGGACGGTACTTGCCGTCCAGCATCCGCGTCGGCGATTCGCTGCACCAGCGCAGCGCGTCGTGGCCGGCGAAGATTTCCCATCCCGTTGCCTCCCCGTGAACGATACCCAGATGCGGGTTCTCGCGGCGAAAGGCATTTACCGTGAGCTTGCGCAGCAGCCGGTATAGCTTGTTGACGAAGAACTTGTCCTCGGCATCGTCGCGCCAATAGGATGACATGAAAGCGCCCGCCTCCAGAGTCGGCGGGTCCCAGGCCCAATCGGCGCCGCGCGGCAGGGTCCAGTCCCACCAGGAACGCGCCCAAAAGAAATTGCGGCGCGGGAAT
>JAQCHR010000407.1 GCA_027619655.1 Pseudomonadota bacterium | reverse complement strand
CCGCCGAAGGCCCGGTCTATAGTCCGACATCGGCCCTTCCCGGCCAGCGTTTTTCAACATGCCCCTGCGGGCTCATGACAACAGTGGAAATAGCCCTACCGCGCCGCGGCAGCGGATTTCCCCGACCTAGGACAGAAAATCCCATGACCTATACCGTAATGATCACCGCCCCCGACCTGGACCCCAAGGGGCTGGCACTGCTGGACGAGCTGGGCGCGAAAACGATCATCGCCCCCGCCTATTCGAGCGAAGAGGAACTGGCGAAGCTGGCGGCTGACAACCAGGTCGACGGCATCATCGTGCGCGTCGGGCAGCTGACCAAGCAGGTGATCGACGCCTCGCCGAAGCTGCGGGTACTGTCCAAGGGCGGGATCGGCGTCGACAATGTCGATGTCGACTACGCCACCTCGAAGGGCATCGTCGTCTGCAACACGCGCTATTCCAATTCGCAGTCCGTCGCCGAGCACGCGCTGGGCATGACCATCGCCGCGCTGAAGGATTTCGTCTGGCTGGACCAGGACACGCGCAATGGCGGCTGGGAAAAGGCGACCTATTCCGGCACCGAACTGGCCGGCAAGCATGTCGGGCTGATCGGCTACGGCGGCAATGGCCGCGCCATGGCAAGGCTGCTGCAGGCGTTCGGCTGCACGATCTCCGTCTATGACCCCTATCTGGGCCATAACGCGGATTTCACCGGCGTCACCCGCTGCGGCAGCATCGACGAATTCCTCGGGAAGATCGACGTGCTGTCAATCCACTGCCCGCGTACGAAGGAAAGCCTGAGCATGATCGACAGGCCGCAGATCGCGAAGATGAAACCCAGCGCGGTCATCGTGAACTGCGCGCGCGGCGGCATCGTCAACGAGGACGCGCTGCTGGACGCGCTGACCACCGGCAAGATTTCCGCCGCCGGAATCGATGTGTTCCTGACCGAGCCGCCGGCAAAGGACCATCCCTTCTTCAAGCTAGACAATATCATCGTCAGCCCGCATGTCGCCGGCGTGACCGATGAATCGGGCGAAGTATCGGGCGTGATGTCGGTGGAGAATGTCTACAAGATCCTCGACAACAAGCCGATCGACCTCGACTGCGTCGTCAACCCGGACGCCCTGCCGAAACGCTGAGCACGGCAGGGAGTATCAATATGGAAGACATCCTGGCGGCGGGGCTCGCCCCCGCCGAGATCGAACGCCGCTTCGAGGAATCGGCGCAGGTCCTGACCACCCCCTGCTTCGACGGCGACCTGGTCTGGCGCGTCTGGGGCGAAGGGGAACCGCTGGTGCTGCTGCATGGCGGCTACGGCTCCTGGCGGCACTGGATCAAGACCATCCCGGTGATGGCGAAAACCCGCAAGCTCTATGTGGCGGACATGCCGGGGCTGGGCGATTCCGCCACCGTGCCGCCGCCCTATGACGCCTATACGATCGCGCGACCGATTGCCGAAGGACTGGATATATTGCTGCCCGCCCCGGCGCGCTACGACATCGCCGGATTTTCCTTCGGCGGGCTGATCGGCGGCCATGTGGCGGAACTGCAGGGCGACCGGGTGAAGCGCTATATCGCCGTCGCGCCCGGCGGGCTCGGCATCGAACGGACCGGCGAACGCCGCCCATTGGCCAAAATGGCCCGGCATATGACCAACGAAGAGCGCCGCGCGGCGCATACGCACAACCTGTCGGTCATCATGTTCGCCGATGACAGCAATATCGACGATCTGGCGATCCACCTGCAGATGGAATCGACAAGGCGGGGCCGCACCAAGAGCCCGCCCATCGCCCAGACCGACACGCTGGCCCGCGCGCTGCCGAAGGTGAAGGCGCAGATCAAGGCGATCTACGGGCGGCTGGACGATGCGACCGGCACCGGGCTGGCGCAGCGCGAGGCGCTGTTCAAGTCGATCCAGCCAGGGCTCGATTTCCGCATCATCGAAGGCGGCGGGCACTGGGTCATGTACGAAACGCCCGACGAATTCATCGCCATCCTGCAGGAGATGCTGGCGGAATAGCGCATATTGCAGGTCGTCCGGCGTTGGCGTGATCCCCGTCCCTGACTTTATGTCATCCCCGTGCCTGACACGGGGATCAGGCGGCGAACCGCGAAGCATCCCGTCGCGCATGACCTCCGGGTCAGGCCCGAAGGTGACAATCACGGTTGGCGTTGCTGTATTCGAAGCCCTACTCGGCGGCGGCGGCGACCTTGCCCAGAGCGAAGCCGTACTGCTTGTCGAGTTCCAGGTCGCGGATGATATCGAGCCCGGCCTGCAGCGCCGCGCCCTGCAATCCGGTCAGCGGCCGGCGAAGGTCGCCCGCTGGCAGGCCAACGGCGCGCATCAGCGACTTGACCGGCACCGGGTTGATCGCCGAGTAGCAGAAATGCAGCATCGGCAGCATGCGCAGATACATGTCCTGGAAGTTCCGGGCATCAGCTGCTTCGGTCCAGGGCTTTGAAATCACGGCCATTTCCGCCGGGATTATATTGCCCGACATATTGGCCGTGCCATGCCCGCCCAGGCTCATGGTCGGGACGACGAGGCCCAGATTGGGCGAGTCGCAGCACATCAGCGACATGTCCGGCCGCCCGGCGGCGAGCCTGCCCGCCTGCCCGACCCGCGCCGTCGACTCCTTGTTGACGACGATGTTCGGGTGCTGCGCCAGCCGCAGGATCGCCTCCGCCGACAGGTCGGTCGAAACCCGCGGCGGGTTGTTGTAGATGCCGATCGGCATCGGGCTGGCATCGGCGACGTCCATAAAGAAGCGCTCAATATCCGCTTCGGGCGCGCAGATATAGGCGGGGGCAGCGATGATCGCGCCATCCGCCCCGGCCGCCGCCGCATGGCGGACATAGTCGATGGTCGTATCGGTGTTGTTGCCGGTGCAGCCATACCAGAAGGACATGCCGTCGCTGCGGAACCGGATCGTCTCCTCGACGATCCGCCGGCGCTCCTCGGCGCTGAGCATGGAGACCTCGCCGGTCGACCCCATGATCAGCACGGCGCTGGTGCCATGCCGGCGCTGCATGTCCAGCAGCGTGCGGAAGCCGCCGAAATCAACCGTGCCGTCCCGGTTGAACGGCGTGATCATCGCAACGAACGATCCTGTGGGCTTGCTCATGGTCAATGCTCCTGTAAGTCTATTCCGGTTGCAGCGGGACGTTGGGCTTTACCCCGGCCAGATAAATGCCGCCCCGATCGCCGATGGTAATCGGGCCGTTGAGTTTCTCCTCAAAGGACAGCGGCAGCGGCCGCCCGTCCGGCGGGCACAGCCAGAGCCGCAACAGATGGCGCTTCCTGTCGGGCCAGTCCTCATAGGCGGTGCGGTCATGCATGATCTGATGGTTATGGACGAACTGCATGTCGCCCGGCTCGAAGGCCATATGCAGGTGCAGCGCCGGGTCGTTGGCCAGCGCGTCCAGCATATCGATCGCCGCCATCCGGATCGGCGAATACGGGCCGACCTCCGGAAAACGATTCGACGTAGCGGCGGGTGTATTGCGCCGTGAACATGCTGTCATGCCAGTTGAAGATCGGCACCGAATAGAACGGCCGCTGGCGCGGCGGCACTTCCTCGCGGCGATCGGTCTGGTAGGGCCGGGACAGCTGCGCGGCCAGATCCGGGCGCCGCTGCAGCATCTCGTTGAAGATCGTCACGGAGCTGACGAGGCTGCTGTACCCGCCCGACTTCGCCTTCTGTACGCAGAGCAGCGAGACGATGTCGCAGCTGTCCGTATGATA
>JAQCHR010000406.1 GCA_027619655.1 Pseudomonadota bacterium | reverse complement strand
ACCGGCGATGCGGCTGTTTTCGCCGTCCTGCGCCAGTTCAAACACGACATCCGCAGCGATTCCGGCCGAATTCCGGACCATGGTGATATCGGCACGTGGTGCGTGCCAGACCCGGTCCAGCTTGTGGTCCCGCAGCGTCAGATCCGCTTCGACGATGCCGACCCGCCGCAGATATCCGAACGACCGTGTCAGATCCGGCGTTGACAGCAGTTCCGCGATCAGTCGGGACAGCACCGCGTCCTCGCCAGACTGGTTTTCATCCGCCGCGTCGCTGGCCAGGCTCGCCGCATACCGCCCGTCGCGATTGCGGACAACCGAAACCTTCGGCGCCAGGATCTCGAGGTATGTCGGCGCCAGCAGACCGCGCATCATGGCGCGAAGCGAAAATCCGAGCGAGACCTGCGGCAGGGTCGCTACCACCTTGCGTTCGAAATCCAGCACGCGCAAATTGGTGACGCGCACATCGACGGCGCGCTCCCAGCCAGCCCAAACCAGCACCGTGTTGTCGATTTCCACCGCGACGGTGCTGTCGCGCAGCGAGAGCGCCTCTTCGATATAGGGATTCAGGAAAGTCATCGTGATCGGGCCGGTCGATAACCACCACCAGCCGGCCAGCGCGAGGATCATGGCACCCGCGGCAAGGCCGGCCAGGAACTCCAGAAAGACTCGTGCGGTGCGACGGATCACGATTGGTGCCGTATGCTCGGGTATGACATATAGTTACATCGCATAGTTCAATTCGAGCCTCTAGAGTAAATCATGACTTGCCCGCTCCGGCACCCCTGAATGTGATCGCTTTGATGACCGCCCTCACCTTCCCCTTTGATCCGCAGCAACTGCCCCGCGCCGGGCATCGCGACTGGGCTGACACCGGCCTGGAACGGCTTTGTGAGGTTACCGCCAGCGCCCCGGACGAAGCCGCCTTTGTTACAGCGCTGGCCGACAGCGCCGACGGCCGCCGGCTGCTGGACGCGGTATTCGGGAACAGCCCTTTCCTCGGCCATGCCTTCGAGAAGGAAACCTCGTTCATCCGTGACTTTCTCGCCCACGGGCCCGATGCGGTCTTTGCGGAGCTGATCGCACGGCTCGAGGCGGAGGTCAGCGGGGATACCGGCGAGGACCACGTCATGAAGGTCCTGCGGCAAATCCGGCAGCGCGTCGCCCTGTTGTCCGGAATCGCCGACATGTCCGGCATATGGCCCGTCACCAGGGTGACGCAGGCGCTGTCCGAATTCGCCGACAGCGCTATCAGGCTGGCGGTCGCCCATGCGCTGCGCGTCGCGGCGGCGCGCGGCGGCATCGCGCTGGCTGATGATGCGGACCCGAACCGGCATTCGGGTTTCGTCATCCTCGGCATGGGCAAGCTCGGGGCGCGGGAACTGAACTATTCCAGTGATATCGACCTGATCGTCCTGTTCGATCCGGAACGGATTTCCGCACCCGACAAAACCGCGCTGACGCAGATCTTCGTCCGCGTGACGCGGAGCCTCGTGAAACTGCTGAGCGAGCGGACGGCGGACGGCTATGTTTTCCGGACCGACCTTCGGCTTCGTCCCGACCCTTCCGCAACCCCGCTGGCGGTGTCGATGTATGCGGCGCTCGATTACTACGAAAGCATGGGCCAGAACTGGGAACGCGCCGCCATGATCAAGGCGCGTCCGGTCGCGGGCGATATCGACGCCGGGTACGAATTCCTGGACCGGCTGCGGCCCTATATCTGGCGCAAGCATCTCGATTTTGCCGCCATTCAGGATATCCACTCCATCAAACGCCAGATAACGGCGCAGCGCGGCGGCGGCGAAATCGCCGTCAACGGACACAACATCAAGCTGGGCCGCGGTGGAATCCGGGAGATCGAATTCTTTACCCAGACCCAGCAACTGATCTGGGGCGGCCGCGAGCCCGAATTGCGGACATCGGAAACCTGCCGGACGCTGCAGGGGCTCGTCATGATCGGCCAGGTCACCCAGGACGCTGCCGACGGCATGATCCGCGCCTATGAGTATCTGCGGCGAGTCGAGCACCGGCTGCAGATGATCAATGACGAGCAGACCCAGACGCTGCCGAAACCGGATGAGGATATCGAGGCGCTGGCCGTATTTCTGGGGCATCCGGACGGCGCCGATTTCCGCGAGACGCTGGTGGGGCACCTGCGCTTCGTCGAAAGCAATTATGCCGCCCTGTTCGAGGATTCGCCCGACCTAGGCGCCGGCGGCGCGCTGGTCTTTACCGGCGGGGAAGACCACCCGGAAACGGTTGAAACGCTTGAAAAAATGGGATTTACCGATGGCAGCCGGGTTTCGGCCATCATACGCGGCTGGCATCGCGGACGCTACCGGGCGACGCGGGCGGAACGGTCCCGGCAATTACTGACCGAGCTGGCCCCCATGCTGCTGCAGGCCCTGGCGCGCACGTCGGAACCGGATACGGCGATGATCCGCTTCGATGCCTATCTGGCTGCCCAGCCCGCCGGGGTGCAACTGTTTTCGCTGTTCACCGCCAACCCCCGGCTGCTCGATCTGGTCGCGGAAATTCTGGGCAACGCGCCGCAACTGTCGGACTGGCTGGTGCGCAATCCATCCTGCCTCGACGCGGTCCTGAGCGCCGATTTCGTCGATGAAATTCCCACACCGGAATTCCTGCGGGCCGACCTGGAGCGCGCGCTGGCGCAGGCCAACGATATCGAGGATGTGCTGGAACTGACCCGGCGCTGGGCCTATGAGCATAAATTCCAGACCGGTGTACAGATCCTGCGCGGCGTGACCGACGGCCGCCGCGCTGGCCCGACCCTGACCGCCATCGCCGATACCTCCGTCACCCTGCTATGGGACGCGATCGAGGCGGAATTTATCCGCCTGCATGGCCGGGTAGCGGGCGGCGGCACGGCGCTGATCGCCATGGGGAAATTCGGCGGCGGCGAACTGGCGCACCGGTCCGACATGGACCTGGTCATGGTCTATGACCACGACGCGGACGCAACCGGATCCGATGGCCCCAAGCCGCTGGTCCCCGGCCTGTATTTCACTCGGCTGGCGCAGCGGCTGATTGCCGGGATCACCGCCCGCACCGGCGAGGGACGGCTCTATGAGCTCGACATGCGGTTGCGGCCATCGGGCAGCAAGGGACCGATTGCGTCCCGGTTCGACGGATTCGAGAAATATCAGCGGGAAGACGCCTGGACCTGGGAGCAGATGGCGCTGACCCGCGCCCGGGTCGTCACTGCCCCGGCGCCGCTGCGCCAGGCCATCGAGGCGGTCATCCGCGAGTCGCTGACCCGCAGGCGCGACCCCGTTGCGCTGGCCGGGGAAGTCGCGAGCATGCGCATCCGTATGGCGCAGGAGCACAAGGGCCAGTCGATCTGGGATATCAAGCACCGCCGCGGCGGGCTGGTCGATATCGAGTTCACCGCCCAGTATCTTATGTTGCGGCACGCCGCTGATCATCCCGATATCCTCAGCCCGAACACGGCGGATGCGCTGTCGCGGCTGGTCGCCGCCGGGCTGCTTGACGCGGCGACCGGCGCCGACCTGCAGGATACCCTTGCGCTGTGGCAGCGGCTGCAGGGCGTGCTGCGGCTGTCGGCGGAAGGGGCGTTCGACGGCGACAATGTCACCGAAGGACAGCGCGCCCTGCTTCTGGAGGCGGGAAACGCCGCCAGCTTCGACGCATTGGTCGAAGCCATGGAATCTGCTGCCGCGACCGCAAAGAACCACTTTGAACGGCTGGTCGGG
>JAQCHR010000405.1 GCA_027619655.1 Pseudomonadota bacterium | reverse complement strand
GATGCCTTCCGTCGTCAGGTACATCTGGTCGATGACTTCGCCGGGTTGCAGGCCGGCGACGAAAAAGCCGTAACCGAGGAATATCAGTGACGTGATCGGCAGCGCCAGGCCGATGGTGCGCCGGGTCGCTTCAAGCACAATGACAATGATCATGACGCCGAAGGTAAAGTCGATCGGCCGCAGGTCATCGACATAGGCGAAGCGGTTCAGAATATAGTCGTGTTCTACAAACAGGTACGAAATGACCGCGACGGATCCGGCGAGAAGTGCCGTATCCCACAGGGCGCCGAAGATTGCCTTGCCGCGCGTGGCGTCAGCCAGCGTCGGGAACCAGAGGTAGATCAGGACCAGCGAGAACAGCAGGTGCGTACCGCGAAAATGAAACACCTCCGGCGCGCCCGTAAAGACCACCCAGAGGTGAAATCCCAGCATCGCAAGCGCGATGGCGGATGAAACGGCGATACCGATCTTGTTGCTGGCCAGCATGAACAGGCACTCCTCCCGGCGCCGTCCGGATCCCGTTTGCCAGGGACCGGTTCGGCATAAAAAATGCGGGTCCGGGCATTTTCCCGGACCCGGTAACGATGGCTGTTAGCGGCTAGAGTGCGCCCGCTTCCTTATAGGCCTTGGCCGATCCCGGGTGCAGCGGCACGCCGATATCGGTGACCATGTCTTTCGCCGTCATGGTGCTCAGCGACTTCACGATGGCGCCGAGTTCCTGGCCGCGCTTGATCAGCGCCTTGGTGATATTATACGCCGACTCTTCCGAAACCGTTGAGCAGTTCAGGATCAGATGCGCGGGGAAACCGGCGATATTGACCGGCTCCGTCTGGTTCGGGTAGGTGTTCGCCGGGATCGTGAGGCGCCCCCAGCCGGCATTCTCTTTCTTCATCGCCGCGAACTGTTCGTCCGTGATCGACAGGAACTTGATCTTCCGCGAATTGGTGAGATCGAGCAATGAGCCGTTCGGCACCGAGGTGATCGTCATCATCACGTCGGCCTGGCCGTCCTTCAGCATGTTCACGCCGTCACTGATGGATGAAAAATTGACCTTTTCCATATCGTCATAGCTGAGACCGGCGGCCTGCAGCAGCGCCCGGGCGCCGACTTCGGTCGTATTGCCGCGCGGCAGGGTGACGAGTTTCTTGCCTTTCAGGTCGGCGGCGGAGTTGAACGAAAAATCCGTTGTCGGAACCTGCAGGAAGTTATTGTACAGGGAGCCAAGGTTACAGATATCGCTCAGTTTTTCTTCGAACGGCGGCTTCCCGCTCAGGCCGTCGACCGCGGACATGACCAGGCTGAAACCCATGTGGGCCTTTCCGCCGGATACGCCTTTCAGGTTGATCAGGCCGGCGCCGGGGCGGATGGTGACGCTCATTCCGGGCACTTCGGCTTCCAGGATGTTCTTGATCGCGCCGCCCAGCGGGTACCAGCTGCCGCCGGCCGGGCCGGTCATGAAGACGATATCCTCTGCCACGGCGGGCGCGGCGGTCATGCCGAGCGAGCCTGCAAGTGCGAGGGCTGCGATGGATAATGTTGGTTTCTTGAACATTTATTGTTCCTCCCAAACGTGACGGAATGCGCGCCCGGGCGGCATTCCGGCTAGTGAAAAGGCCAATTCAACTGGCCCGTTAATGTGGCGGAATTCGCTGTATTTCCGGTATTCCGAGCCACTGCGAACAGCCCGCGTCCCCATGCTCCGGACATGTAAAACGCATCCAGGCAACCGCACCGAACCCGAGAGGTACCGATGGGAAACCGGCCGAAGCGAAACCTCGCTGGCAAGTCAAGGAAAGGGAAAATAATGTGGTGCGATCAATGGGTAAACAGGGGGGTCGGATGCAATAAATAGGCGAAATTCGGGCATTTTCCAAGCGGAATGCGGCTCCTGCGTGCAGTTGAAGGGGTGCGCTGCGCGGAGTAGGTTACGGCTGAACATGCGGGATCCGGAGAAAATGTGATGACCCCTGAAAACGCGGCGAACCAGATTGCGCCGACGGTTCTTGACCAGTTGCGCGCCGTCATCGGCGACCGGCTATCGACGGCGGCCGCGGTGCGGGACCATCACGCCAGCGGCGAAGATTATATGACGCCGATGCCGCCGGACGCTGTGTGCTTCGCGCAGTCGACCGAGGAAGTCAGCGCCATTGTCCGGATCTGCGCCGCAAACGCGGTGCCGATTATTCCTTATGGCACCGGTACTTCGCTTGAAGGACATGTCATCGCGCTGCATGGCGGCGTCTGTCTGGATATGTCCCAGATGAACGCGGTGCTGGAGGTCAATGCGGAAGACCTGGACTGCCGGGTTCAGGCCGGAGTAACCCGCAAGCAGATCAACGAGCACCTGCGCGATACCGGGCTGTTCTTTCCCATCGATCCTGGCGCCGATGCGTCGCTGGGCGGCATGGCGGCGACACGGGCAAGCGGCACGAATGCCGTGCGCTACGGCACGATGCGCGAAAATGTCCTGGGCCTGACCGTGGTGCTGGCCGATGGCCGGATTATCCGCACCGGCGGCCGGGCGCGCAAATCCGCCGCCGGTTACGACCTGACGCGTGTTTTCGTCGGCTCGGAAGGGACGCTCGGCGTCATCACCGAGGTGCAGCTGCGCCTCTACGGCATACCCGAGGCGATGTCGACGGCGGTCTGCCAGTTTCCGACCCTGGCGGACGCGGTGAATACCGTGATCCTGACGATCCAGTCCGGCATTCCCGTGGCGCGGATCGAACTGCTCGACGATGTGCAGATGGACGCCTGCATCCGGTATTCGAAGCTGGAAGGGTACGAGGCGAAGCCGACCCTGTGGTTCGAATTCCATGGCACCGAGGCGTCGGTGAAGGAACAGTCCGAAATGGTCGGGGCGATTGCGGCGGATTTCGAGGGCGGCCGCTTCCAGTGGACGACCCGCAGCGAGGAGCGCAACCACCTCTGGCAGGCGCGGCACGACGCCTATTTCGCCGCCCTGGCGCTGCAGCCGGGGAAGAAGGGTATCGCGACCGATGCCTGCGTGCCGATTTCCCGCCTTGCCGAATGCCTGCTCGATACCCAGCGCGATATCCAGGAAACCAGAATGGTCGCGCCGATCGTCGGCCATGTCGGCGACGGCAATTTTCACCTTGTGATCCTGATCGACCCGGACAGGCCGGAAGAACTGAAGAATGCCAAGGCGCTCATCGAACGCATGAACCACCGCGCCATCGCCATGGGCGGCACCTGCACGGGTGAACACGGTATCGGGCTGGGCAAACGGGACTTCCTGACGGCGGAGCATGGCGAGGCAGTCAGCGTCATGCGCTCGATCAAGTTTGCACTCGATCCCGCGAACATCATGAATCCGGGAAAGATGCTGCGCAAATAGGCAGTTCTGCTTCATTTTCCCGTGTGTGATTCACTATTTGACACCAATGCATGGACACACCAGTTACTGTAACGGACTGACGTTGAATATTGACGGTTATATTGCCGTGTCTGGCGCGGTCCGGCCGGCCATCGGAGCATTTGCGTGAAAAAAATTATCCTCTTTTCGCTTGGCGGATTGATCGTCCTGCTGGTTGCCGGGGTGCTGATCGGGCCAAGCTTCATCGACTGGAATGCCCATAAGGGACGTATCCTGTCCGTCATCCAGGAGAAAACCGGGCGGACGGCCGCCATTGACGGCGATATTGATCTGGCGATCCTGCCGGCGCCGGCATTGCGTGTGGCGGGCGTGCGGCTCGCCAATTTCGACGGCGCCGCCACGCCGGATAAGC
>JAQCHR010000007.1 GCA_027619655.1 Pseudomonadota bacterium | reverse complement strand
CCCCTCAGAACCCCGCCACGCCGTTTTCCCTGAGGTACCGCCGCCAGCGAAACCGCCAGCGCCGCGCGGCGTATTTTCCGGCTTGGCGTCCGGGGCAACGCATCCAGGGTGGCGATATGGCAAGCGCCGAAGGATGCCGGCAACAGGCCGGCGATGCAGGCGGACGCCGCCGCCATATCAAAGCCGGGGTTCGGCACCAGCGCGACGCAGGCATGGGTGACCCCCGCCGCATCCTTGACGGTGGAAAAACACGCCTCGGCGACCGGCAGCTTCGCCGCCAGCGTCGCCTCCACCGCATAGGGCATCAGCTTGAAGCCGCGGATGTTGACCATGTCATCGGCCCGGCCGGCGAGTTTCAGCACCCGCGGGCCGAGCATCACGCCCAGATCGCCCGGATAGAACCAGCCGTCCCGGAACATCCGCGCCGTGGCTTCCGGATCGTTCAGGTAGCCCGTCACGCAGCCGCCGCTTCTGATCCGGACCCGTCCCTGCGCACCGATCATTGGCCGGTCTTCGTCGTCGACGACCTCCACTTCCACGCCGGGCCAGACCGTGCCGACCCCGTCGGTATCCATGGTGCAGACCCGGCCAGTTTCGTTCATGGCGTAGCCTTCGATCAGTTCCGTCGCGAAACCGGCCAGCGCGCGCGCCTGCACCGCGCCGGGCACCGGCGCGCCTTCCAGGTTGACGGTCAGGCGCGGCGGCCGCACGAAATCCGCCGGCAGGCTGTTCAGCAGTTCGTGCAGGGCCATGGGCAGCAGCGACATATGGGTCGGCGCGTGTTTCGCGATGGCCGCCGCCAGCCCGATGGCCGGATCGGAAATGCAGGTGCCGCCGAACCGCAGGCAGACGAGGGCATAGCGGTAGACAAAGGAGATGCCGAATCCCAGGGTCAGCAGGTAGCGCGATTCCCGCGTGAACCCGGCATTCAGGGCCAGCTGCGCGGTCAGGAATTCATTGGCGGCATTGGTGCGGATCATCAGCTTGGTGCTGCCGGTCGTTCCCGACCCCTTGATGACATGGTTGGGGGCATCGGGCGGCCGCGCAACCGGCGCGGCGTCGTCGGGCGGACCGTCGCCGAGGACCGCCGCCAGCCATTCCCGCGTCAACCGGTGAACCCGGAAATCGCCCTCCGGCACCTTGTCCGGCGTACAGATCACCAGATCCATCAGGTCCAGCAGGGGTTCGCGCTGCCAGTTTCCCGGCATGTAGGTTGTCGTCGCCACGCCCAGATTCTCGAAGCCCAGCAGCAGGAGCCAGTGCGCATAAAGCGTGGCCCATTCGACGGCGGCGAACCGGCCCGGCGCCAGGCCGAACCCGCGCAGCGCATGGGTCACCCGGCGCAGGTCGTTGTGGAACCGGTCCCAGGTGACCCGCCGCGCCCCATCGATCACGGCAATCGCATCGGGCCGCTGCGCCGCGTGAAAGGCGATATAATCGGCGGTCGATGGCGGGCGGACCGCGGCGCCCGGTGCGGCAGCGGCCGGATCCGGCTGATTCATGTGTTGGTCTGCTTTCCCGTTATACATTGCCGGATACGGGTATTCGTCGCCAAAAAATTTGTTTGCCGCTTAACATCGGTTAGCATCGATTAACATTCCTGTCCGATACCTGTCATACGCCGCCTTTCCAAAACGGTCGCGCAAAAAAGGAATATAATACTATTTTATCGCCAATCAAGACCGCCTGCTGTAAATGAGCGACCACTGGAATTATTACAGTGCGTTCTGGAACCGGCTGGGCCCGCCGCTGCGGCCGCCGGCGGAAACCGCCGCGATATACCGCAAGGCCATCGCGGCGCGGGATGGCCGTGTCATGCTGTACGGGGTGACGCCCGAACTTGCCGGGATCGGGCGGCAGCAGGTCGCGGTGGACGGATCGGAAGGCATGGTCCGCAATACATGGCCCGGCGATACCGCGAGCCGGCGAGCCATCCTGGGTAACTGGCTGGCGCTGCCCTTCGCGGACGGCGCCATGAGCGCCGCCATCGGCGACGGTATCCTGAGCAACATCGCCTGGCCCGACGAGACCGCCGGGTTGCTGGATGAACTGGTCCGCGTCCTCGCCCCGGGAGGCCGCGCGGTGTTCCGGACATTCTGCACGCCCGGGCGAACCGAGACCCTGGCGCAGGTGCGCGACGCGGCCTTCGACGGCGAAATCGAATCCTTTCACGCATTGAAATGGCGCGTCGCCATGGCGCGCATGCCGGACCGCCGCACGCCCAATATCGCGGTTCGCGACATCCTGGCCCGGTTCGATGAAGCCTTTCCCGACCGCACGGCGCTGGCCCGCGCAACGGGCTGGCACGCGGAGTCGATTGCTACGATCGACGCCTATGCCGGCTCCCCGCATCTCTACAGCTTCCCGAGCCTGCCACAGCTGCTGGCGCTTGCCGTTCCGCGATTCGGTTCCGTCGCCACCCTGGACAGCGGGCGCTACCCGCTTTGCGAACGCTGCCCGTTGATTGTTCTGGATCGCGGTCCCGCCGACGGCCGCCCGGACCTGCCGTGAGCGTCACCCTGACCTGGCAGGGCCCGATCGGGCCGGGGCTGTTTCCGGCGGACCCGCTGATTTTCGATCAGCTGTGCGAGGCCGGCGTCTACCTGCGGATCAAGACCTATGCGGGCAACCGGATCGTCGCCTATGCGGGGCAGTCCGTCGCCCTGCTGGCGCGGTTCGACCAGCACCTGTCGGCCATGCTGGCGCTTGCCGCGCCGCTGCGCGATTCTTCCGGCGCCGTCGTCTATCACGGTGACGCGGGGGAGCGGCTGTCAGCCTATGGCAACCTGCCCGGGATGGCGGCGCTGGCGGCGGCGGATGCAGGCCGGGTACGGTTCTTCTACGCGCTGTGCGACGATTATTTCCACACCGAGCACCTGAACCTGGCCGAGGGGCTGCTGCAGCGGCGAATTACCGAACGCCTGTCCGACATCGAAAACGCGGTGGCGGCGCCCGGGCGCCTGCCGGAAGACGTTCCGGACCGCTGGGAAAACGATTTCTCCGGCCTGGACGCAGGCGGACGCGATATCCTGGCAACGCTGCTCGGCGCCTCGCCGATGACGTTATCCTGAATTGTCACAGATCAAGGCGTCATCCTTCTGAAACCGGATACGTTTAACCTCCGGTAATGAGTCGGTTCGGTCCGTTAATTTTACGACTGGCACCCGACCGTGTGTCCAAGGGTTCCCATGACTGCATTTCACACCCTGTCCCGCGCCGAACTGTATGACGCGCTGGACAGTTCGGCCGCGGGGTTGAGCGAGGCGGAGGCGGCGAAGCGGCTGCGGCAGTACGGCCCCAACGAACTGACCGTCCGGCAGCAGGTTCCGGAAATCGTCAAGTTCCTGCTGCAGTTCAAGAATTTCTTTGCCCTGCTGCTGCTGGCCGGCGGCGCGCTGGCAATGGCAGCGGAGCGGCTCGATCCCGGCGCGGGGAACCTTTATATCGCCATTGCCCTGCTGGGCGTCGTGCTGCTCAACGCGGTGTTCACCTATATCCAGGAACACCAGAGCGAGCGGATCATGGACAGCTTCCGCCGGATGCTGCCCGCCATGGTGACCGTGCTGCGCGACGGGCACCCGAAGCGGATGGCGGCGGCGATGCTGGTGCCCGGCGACGTCATCCTGTTGCATGAAGGCGACCGCGTCCCGGCGGATGGCCGCGTCATCATCGCGAACGACCTGGAGGTCGACTGCGCCAGCCTGACGGGGGAAAGCGAGCCGCAGCGGCTTGACCCCGATGCCCGCCATGACAACATCCTGGAAAGCCGCAACATGGTGTTTTCGGGCACGCTGGTGCAGATCGGCGACGGCCATGTCATCGTCTGCAATACGGGCATGACGACCCAGATCGGCGGCATCGTCGCGCTGACCAAGTCGACCGAATCCACCGAAACGCCGATCCACCGGGAGCTCGGCTATTTCATCCGGGTAATCAGCGCAATCGCGATCGCGCTGGGCGTGATGTTCTTCATCGTCAGCGTCGCCATCGGCAACGGCGCCATCGCCAGCCTGATTTTCGCCATCGGCATCATCGTCGCGAATGTACCCGAAGGGCTGCTGCCGACGGTCACGCTGTCGCTGACTATGGCGAGCAAGCGCATGGCGGCGAAGAACGCCCTGATCAAGAATCTGGAAAGCGTCGAAACCCTCGGCAGCACGACGGTGATCTGCACCGACAAGACCGGCACGCTGACGCAGAACCGGCTGGGCGTGAACACCGTCGTGCTGGGCGACCGCGAATACGCTGCGGACGAAGCCGGCATTTCGGGCGACCCGATCTGCGACACCGCCCTGCAATGCATGGCGCTGTGCAATGCCGCCGAACTGACCGAAGACGGGTTTTCCGGCGATGCGACCGACGGCGCATTGCTGCAATACGTCCGGCAGGTGGCCGACCTGGACGCCATCCTGCGAACCGAGAAAATCGCCGAGCAACCGTTCAATTACGCGGCGCGCTGCATGATCGCGACCCATCGCCTGCCGGGGAACGATACGCCGCGCGCCTATCTGAAGGGCGCGCCGGAAGCGGTGCTGGACATGTGCGACCGCATCATGCGGGACGACCGGACGGAGGCGCTGAGCACAGAGCGGCGTGATGCGGTGATCGACCATTACCGGACCCTGGCGGCGCGCGGCGAACGGGGGCTGGCCTATGCCTGGCGCCCGGCGGCGGATAGCGACCTGCCGCAGGACGGTTATATCTTCATCGGCCTCACCGGCATGATCGACCCGCCCCGGCCGGAAGTGCCGGAAGCGATGGCCAGGTGCCACGAAGCCGGCATCAAGGTGGTGATGATCACCGGCGATTACGGCCTGACCGCCGCAACCATCGGGCGGCAGATCGGGCTGATAACCGGGACGGGCACGGTCATCCATGGCGAGGAACTCGCGGCGCTCGGTGAAGCGGAACTGGCGGAAACCCTGCGGGACAGGGACGAGATCATCTTTGCCCGCATCGCGCCGGCGCAGAAACTGCAGGTCGTGCAGGCCTTCCAGGCGCTGGGCGAAACCGTCACCGTCACGGGCGACGGCGTGAACGACGCGCCGGCGCTGAAGAATGCGGATATGGGCGTCGCCATGGGCCGCATGGGCACCGATGTCGCCAAGGAAGCCAGCGACATGGTGCTGATGGACGACAATTTCGCAACCATCGTCAGCGCGATCGAGGAAGGGCGGACAATCTTCGACAATATCAAGAAGTTCATCGCCTATATCCTGACCAGCAATATTCCCGAAATCCTGCCCTTCATCGCCTTTGTACTGCTGGATATCCCGCTGCCGCTGACGGTGTTGCTGATTCTGTGCATCGACCTCGGCACCGATATCTTACCGGCGCTGGGCCTCGGCGCGGAACGGCCCGAAACCGACGTGATGAAAAAGAAGCCGCGCCCGCGCCACGAGCGCCTTTTGTCACGCAACCTGTTGCTGATGAGCTATGGCATTATCGGCATGATCCAGGCCGCCGCCGGGTTCTTCAGCTATTTCGTGATCCTGTATGGCGGCGGCTGGCAATGGGGCCAGGCCCTTGCCAGTGACGACCCGCTGTACCGGACGACGATCGCTGGTAGGGGGCCTCGATCCCGCGCTCCACCGTCATGGTGAAGGGGGCGATCTTCGGGAAGAGCTGCATGAAGAAGGCATCGTCCGGGTCGTCGGCACGGATGTCCCGGTAATCGACCTCCACCTGCTTCCTGATGCTGACCTTGACCATGGCGCGCCCTTCCGATGCTGTGCCAAGAATATGCCGCAGCGAACGAATCCGGGCAACCGGCGGCGATTCCCATAGTGGCCGAAGTGCTTTACGCTTGGCGCATGACCGACCGCAGGACACTTTCCGATTGACCCGCAAACCGTCGCTGATCGTTTCGGGCGCCAATGCCCCCTATTTCACCTGGTTGCGCGACCTGTGGATTTCCCGGGACGCCTGCGGCGCCGGGGCGCTGACCGATTTCGGCGTGCCGACGTCGCGCGGCGACACCATCGCCTCCACCCTGCGCTAAGGCACCGCCGCCAGGGCGGCGCAGCGCCACCGCATCTGGAAGAAGAGCACCGGCGAGTCGTGAGCGACGGCGTCCGGGACGCCCGCGCCGTAATCACGTGCCCTTGCCCGCCCGCAATATGCAGAAGGCCGCCAGTGCCGCGAGGCTGAGACCGGACGAGACATAGAGCGCGCCGGTGCCGATTTCGTCGATCAGGAAACCGAACAGCAGCGGCGCGCCGGCCTGGCCGATCCGCGCCGGGGCGCCCAGCAGGCCCAGCCGGTAGCCGTAGTTTTCCGGGCCGAAGACCGAGAGCGGCACCGTGCCGCGCGCAATCGTCAGGATGCCGTTACCGGCGCCATGCAGCACGGCGAAGCCATAGGGAAAAGCGCCGCCGAGCAGGAACAGCAGCCCCACGCCCACCGGATGCGCCGCCGCCGCCAGCCGTGCGGTGACCAGCGCGTGGAACTTGCTAAGGAAGCCCGCCTCCAGCAGCCGCGCCGCCACCTGCGCCGGGCCGATCATCGCTCCCGCCGCGATGGCCTGCGCCGTGGTCGCGCCGGCCGTTTCCAGCATGCGCGGCAGGTGCACCGCCATCGCCGCCGTGACGATCCACGCGGAAGCGAAAGCGAAGCCCAGCAACCACATCGACCGGTCCATCGGGATATGCGGCTTCACCGGCTTGCTGCCATCGGCGGGCGGCGGCGCGGCTTCGGTTTTCGGAATAAGGAAGCGGCTCATGGGGAAGCCGATCAGGACATTCGCCGCCGCCCAGACGAGGCAGGTCTCGCGCCAGCCGATGGTATCCAGGCCCCACTGTGTCAGCGGCCAGCCGACCGTGCTGGCGAATCCGGCGATCAGGGTGATCCCGGTGATCGCCCGGCGCGCCTTGTCGCCATAGATCCGGCCCAGTGCCGCGAAGGCCGCATCGTACAGGCCCAGCCCCATGCCGACGCCAAGGATCAGCCAGGCGGCCCAGACCATGACCACCGACTGCGCCATGGCCAGCACCACCAGCCCCACCGCGATGACCAGGTTGGCGGATGACAGCACGCCGCGCCCGCCGAAACTGTCGATGGTCCGCCCGATGCGCGGGCCCAGCACGGCGGAAATCAGCAGCGCTGCCGAAAACGCCCCGAAGACCCAGTTGCTGGCAAAACCGATATCCCGCGCGATCGGCACCGCGAGTATGGCGACGAGGTAATAGCTGGAGGCCCAGGTCAGCGTCTGCCCGACGCCGAGGACGATGATGGTGCGGCGCAAGTCAGTCGGCCGCGTCGGCGGCGGACGGATTCACGGCGCGGGTCACGCTTTCCAGATGGCGGGCATAGGCTTCGGCGAAGCTGACGGACTCCTCCTCCTCGAAATAGCCGCTGCGCACGGCGAAGAAGGTTTCCGGATCGTCCACGCCCGGCGGGGCCGCGCCCGTTTCTCGGAAGGCGCGCGCCGCCAGCAGGCAGCGCCGCCGCGTGCGGGTGATCATCAGGTCGGAGGGGGCCAGGTGCTCGAAGCTGTGGTCGGTCACCGGCCCCATGCTTTCAGTGACCGCCTGGTCCTGCTGGTGGATATTGGCGATGCCGGTAAACAGCGCGCCGCTGCGCTGCAGTTCCCGGTCGATCTGCCAGTCGTTCGATTCATTGCCGGTGATGCGCCAGCGGCGCAGCCAGTCGGTGGTGTTGGGCTGGTATTCATGTTCCGCGCGCGGCGCGCCCAGCTTGCCGTTCAGCAGCGGCGGCCGTTTCCGGTTGCCGCCGGAACTGCCCGCCTTCCAGTAGACATAGATGAACATGGTGTGGGTGTCGTCCAGTGGCACCCAGGCGCGGGCATGCACATGGCTGTCGAAGGCGCCCTGCGGCGTCTGCGTCCAGAACGGAAAGATGAAGTTGGAAATCCGCCAGTAATTCCGCCCCGGCGCGCATTGCCGCCAGGCGCCGTAGCTGGTGCCCCAGGGCGTATCGGCAACGTCGAAGCGCGGTGCGCGGTCATTGACCGTCTGGTTGAAGGGGTGGTCTTCGGGCACATCCTCCGGCCCCACATGGCCGACATGCAGGAAGCCGAAATGCGAGGTATCGATATCCCCTTCCAGCGCCTGCATCCAGTTGCAGTCGCGCAACACGAAATTGATTCCGACATCGCCTTCGGGCACCAGCGCCGATTCCATCGCCGGCAGCGGCGGCGCCTCGGCGCGCGCGCCCATATAGACCCAGACCAGCGCGTTGCGCTCCGCCACCCGGTAGGCCTTTGCCTGCACCTTGTGTTTGAAATCCTGCTCCGGCCGCAGGTTCGGCATGTCGACGCAGTTGCCCTCCGCATCGAATTTCCAGCCGTGATAGACGCAGCGGATGCCGCCTTCCTCGTTGCGGCCGAGGAACAGCGAGGCGCAGCGGTGCGGGCAGCGGTGGTCCATCACCCCGACCCGGCCGTCGGTGTCGCGGAAGGCGATCAGCTTC
The DNA here is from genome assembly GCA_027619655.1 of Pseudomonadota bacterium. Classification (GTDB taxonomy): domain Bacteria; phylum Pseudomonadota; class Alphaproteobacteria; order UBA8366; genus MarineAlpha4-Bin1. Next base: position 14,106 of record JAQCHR010000007.1, on the reverse strand, counting down.
TCGCCCAGCAGCATCAGCCGCATCGGGTCGCCATCGGCTTCCAGCTCGTCCGATTTCGCCGCCGGGATCCAGTACTGGCGCATGAAATCGCCCATCACCGTCCCCGGCCCGACGCGGGTCAGGTCCTCGCTGTCTTTCGCTGTCGTCATCGCGTCTCTCCCATGGCCCCATCCTGCCGCGATGAGCCCCGTCCGCCAAGGTGATTTTCATATTCGGCGCGGCGTGCTTATCATGGGGCCAAATCCGTAAAACACAGACCCGGGGGAAGACCATGCCGTTAATCCAAGCCGACCGATTGAGGACCATTGCCGCGAGACTGCTGGAAGGCGCCGGCGCCCCGGCGAGCGAGGCCGCCACCGTGGCGCGGCACGTCATCAACGCCAACCTGGTCGGGCATGATTCGCACGGCATCATCCAGATTCCGTCCTACATCAACCGGGTCGAGGTGAAGCATATCGTCCCCGGCGCGCCCATCGACATCGTGCAGGAAACCGAAACGACGACCGTGATCGACGGGCATTGGGGCTTCGGCTACGTGGTCAATGAGTTCGCGATGAAGAAGACTATCGAAAAAGGCAAGAAACAGAACGTCGCTGCCACAACCGTGTTCCGCCAGGGCCATGTGGGCCGCGCCGCCTCGTACCCGATCATGGCGGCGGAGGAAGGCTTCATCGCCATGATGACGGCGGATTCCGGCCGCTCGCCCAAGGCGGTTGCGCCGTTCGGCGGGCGCGAGGCGCGGCTGGGCACCAACCCGATCGCCATCGCCATGCCCTCCAACCTGCCCGGGCCGGTCTTCATCGACATGGCGACTTCCGCAGCCGCCAACGGCAAGATCAAGCTGGCCGAGGCGCGCGGGCAGAGCATCCCCGAAGGCTGGGTGCTGACCAAGGACGGCGAACAGACGACCGACCCGGGCGACCTGAGCAAGGGCGGCGTGCTGCTGCCGCTGGGCGGGCTGGTCGGCTACAAGGGCACGGGGCTGGCCGCGATGGTCGAGATATTCTCCGGGCTGCTGACCGGGCTGGGCTTCGGCGTGGAACCCACCGGCCGCCACAATGACGGCTGCTTCATGGCGGTGTTCAAGGTCGAGGCCTTCCGCCCGCTGGATACCTTCAAGCAGGAAGTCACCGAATTCGCCCATTACCTGAACGAAACCCCGACCCAGAAGGGATTCGACAAGGTGTATTACCCCGGCGAGATGGAATACCTCACCGAACAGAAGCGCAGCGTCGACGGCATCGATGTCGAGGATGCGACCTGGAAAAAGCTGGGCGACCTGGCGGAGAAATTCGGCTGCGCCAAGGAACTGGACCTTTAGCAGGGGCCGGGAAGACCACCGGGCGGTACGCCAACAGCGTCACACATGCTGGTCGAGCAGGATCGGGTTGCCGTCCGGATCGACCAGCATGCAGCTTGCGGGGTCGGTGGTGGATTCGTCCGCTTCGCTGGCGAAGGCGACGCCATCCGCCTTCAGGCGCTTCTGGATTTCCCGGATGTCGGTGAATGAGCCCAGCGGCTGGCCCGTTTCATCCCAGCCGGGATTGAAGGTCAGCGTGTTCTTTTCGAGCATGCCCTGGAACAGCCCGATCACGCAGCGCGGGGATTGCAGGATCAGCCAGCCCTGCCCGGCATCGCCGCCGATTACCGTGAAACCGAGTTTTTTATAAAAAGCCCGCGAGGCCGCGATGTTGCGCACCGCCAGGCTGACTGAAAAATTGCCAAGATCCATCGAAAAACCCCCATTTGCTGCAAAGACGATGCCGGGCACCCTTATTTCGGTTAGTATCGCGCCGATCCGCACACCGCAACCCGAGGACGAAATGGCGCAGAGCGAACCGAGTGCCAGCCAGGTTCTGGCCCGCAAGATGACCCATTACATGGCCTAGGCGAATGCCGGGTTGCTGGATACGGTGGCGCAACTGCCGGACGGTGAAATCATGAAGCCGCGCCAGACCCTGTTCACCAATATGGCGCATACGATGAACCATATCTTCGTGATCGGGGATATCTTCCGGGCGCATCTGGAAGGCCGGGCGCACGGCTATGCCGGCCGGAATACCGAAACCTCGCCGCCCTTCGCCGACGTCAGCGAAAAACTGAAGGGGATGGACCGGCATTACGTCGCATACGCCGCCGGGCTGTCCGACGCGGCGCTGCACGAAACCGTCCATTTCACCTATGTCGGCGGTGGCGACGGGGCGATGACGCGGCTGGAGATCCTGCTGCACCTGGTCAACCACGCGTCGTTCCACCGCGGCTTCGTCAACGACATGCTGTTCCAGGTGCCCAGCCGCGGCAAGGCCTTCGACCTCACCGTCTTCCTGCGCGACGCCTGGCCGGGGATCCACAACGGCGCGTAAACGGCCGACGGCGCCGTTCAAACGAAAACGGCGGCCCCTGGGGACCGCCGTTCCGCGCTGCGTTCGTTTGACGAAGGGTCAGGCCGCGACACGGCGCCTTGCCGCAAAGCCGAGCCCGGCCAATCCTATGGCGAACAGGGCCAAGGCGCCCGGTTCCGGCACCGCGTTCACACTGGAAAGTCCCCCGGAATACAGGACGCCGAAGGGGTTGCCGCCGGTAGCGTTCGAGCCGCCGCTGGTCTGGTACGTGTCGATGCGGATGGTATATTCCCCGGCCAGCAGTCCCTGGACCTCGATAAACGAGAACTCGCTGGCCTGGCAGCCGATCGGACCGATGGCGCAGGTTCCCTGCGTGAAGTTCGGGTCGATCGAAATCTGGACAAAGGCGTCATCGACAAAGGCGCCGTCCCCCGTCAGGTCCGTCAGCACGCCCGGGCCGCTGAGCAGGACACGCGCCGTATCGTCCGCATAGACCCAGAAGCCGAGCGTATCGCCGGCATTGGCGGTGATGCTTTCGAAGAACGAGACCGAAATATCGTTTGCGTCGCAATTGCCGAGCCCGGTACCGCAGGAAGCCGTAATCGGCACGGTCACATTGCCATTGGCGCCAGTGCCGACATCATGCGAGATCCAGAACGCGCCTTCGGTATTACCGTTGATCTGGTTCGGCGTCACCCAGGCGTTATGCGGCTGGATGATGACGTTCTGGTTACCGTTCGCCGAGTTGGTTTCAGAGCCGACGCCGTCGCCCGAGCGGAAAAATCCGTGATCGAAGATACTGGACTGCGGCAGGATCTGCGTCGTCGACGTCCCGGTGGTCGTCGCCTGTCCCCCGGCGCCGGTACCGCCCGAATTGTTGATCAGGCCCGCGGAGGCCGATGCGGAAACCAGCATGACCGCGGAAACAACCGCCGCCGACAGCATCGCGCCGATGCGTGAGGGGCCAACTTCTTTGTTCGTCATTTTTTTATCCCTAAAAGGAACGCATTTGTTGTCACCGGGTCCGGCCTGCTGGCCGGTTTCGCCGATAATACGGAAATTACCCGGTTGGCCGGGCGGCGACGTCCCTCATACGGTGTATATTTTCCGGTCGTGTAAAATAATTCCAGGCGCCGTTGCCGGCTGTCCGGCGCAGCAACGCATACCTGAACGAAAACGCTGCCTTTCCCGCAATGGTCGGCATGGATAGACTGGTCCCGATACAGGGACGACCAGCGAAAGGCGTGCGACCATGACCGACCTGTCCGACATCATCGAATCATCCGACATCCGGCGCGTGGCCACGGGCTATGCCTTTACCGAGGGGCCGCTGTGGCACCCGGACGGGTTCTTCTATTTCAACGATATCCGCCCCGGTGCGCTGTACCGCGTGAAACCCGGCGAGGAACCGGTGCTGATCCGCCGGACCAACAACGGCAACGGCATGACCTTCGACTTGCAGGGCCGGTTGATCCAGTGCGAGGGCGAGGGCAAGCGCGTGACGCGGAGCCTCGGCGAGGCGGAACCCGAAACCCTGGTCGACCGCTTCGAGGGCGGACGGCTGAACCGGCCGAACGACGCCATCTGCCATTCCAACGGTGACCTGTATTTCACCGATCCGGGAATGAGCGTCCCGTTTGCCGACCGTGAACAGCACACTTCCGAAAACAAAATCATCCTCTGGGCCGGATCGCGCGTTTACAGGATCACGCCGGACGGGGCGATGACGCCCATCGTGACCTGCGAATACCCCAATGGCCTCGCCTTTTCACCGGACGAGCGGGTGCTGTATGTCGCCAATACGGGATCGACGAAATATATCCACGCCATCGACCTGGATTCGAGCGGCAACATGGCGCGGCGGCGCATCTTCGCCGACCTGAGCGAAGGCGACGAACCGGGCTTTCCCGACGGCATGAAAGTGGATGCGCTGGGCCGCGTCTACTGCACCGGGCCCGGCGGCATCTGGGTGCTGGCGCCGGACGGCACGAAGATCGGCGTCATCAAATTTCCCGAGCAGGCGATCAACATGGCCTTCGGCGGGGACGACCTGCGCACCATGCTGGTGACGGCCCATACCTCCGTCTTCACCATGCGGATGAAAACACCGGGCATGGCGCATCCGTGGTACGCATTGCGGTAGGACCGGCGCCTTCAGCAGATCGCCTTCAATCCTGGCGCGCGGGGTCGCGTTCGTAGCGGAGCGCGACCCGGAAGAACAGGAATGACAGCCAGAGGCTCACGACAAGCCCGATGCCGCCAAAAAGGACCTGCGTTTCGATCCCCAGATGCAGGGTCCGGCCCAGCGCCCATACTAGAGTGCCATCGACCGTCAGAAGCTCGCTGAGGACCAGCGACGTCGCCATCGCTGCGGTCAGCCATGCCATCAGCGAATTGTGGCGCGATAACGGCAATACACTACCGGACTGCGCATTTTCGAACACTGCGCCACCGGCGGCGTCAACCGCGGAACCGATCATGGTATTCTCTCCAGAACCGGCGGATTACCGCCCTGCCCGTCGCATTGGCGGGGGTGCGGCGCCGGCTACGGGAAATATATGGGCGCGGCTGCCAACCCTTGTGAGGCCACCGCAAAAATAATTTCGCCCGGCCTGCGGCAACGCGCAAACGGCGCGGTTCAGACGGGTTTCGTCCCCTTCACCACGGTACGATGCAGCAGGCGTTTTTCCAGCTTCATGTCGTAGTTGCGGACGGCGCGATGCAGCAGGGTACGATTGTCCCACATCACCACATCACCGGGCCGCCACTGGTGTGTGAAGACAAATTGCGGCTGCTCGGCAAATTCCAGTAATTCACGCAGCAGGGCCCGGCCTTCTTCGTAATCCATGCCCTCGATATGCGAGGTATGGGTGCCCATGTACAACACCTTGCGTCCGGTATCGGGATGGGTGCGAACCAGCGGATGGGTGACCGGCGGGCTGTCGGCGATTTCCTCCGCCGTGGCGGGAACATTGCCGGTATTCCTGCGACTCGCTTCCCAGCTGTGTACAACCTTCAGTGTCGCAATGCGTTGTTTTGTTGCTTCCGGCAGCGCATCATAGGCCATACCGGTATTGGCGAATTGCGTATCGCCGCCCGATGACGGCACCAGCTTGGCATGCAGGATGGTCGCCAGCGACGGGGCCGGCCGGTAGGACTTGTCCGTATGCCAGAAGTAATTGCCATGCGTCGGCGGGGTTTCGGTCGGGTTGCCGTTATCGTCCACGTTGGTGACCAGGTTGACCAGCGGCGCGAGCACGCCGGGCACCAGCCGACGGACATTGCCTTCCAGGTCGCCGAACTGGCGCGAGAAGGCTTCCTGCGCGGCCGGGTCGAGATCCTGTCCGGGGAAGACGAGGATGAAATGTTCCAGGAACGCCGCGTAGATCGCATCCTTCGTGCGCGCGCTCAACGGCAGGGACAGGTCGATCCCGGTGATTTCCACGCCGCCGATCTCCGACAGGCGCCGGAGGGAGAACGCGCCCGGCGCGCCGGAAGGGGCTGGGCCGGCGGTCGCTTCGGTCTGGGTCTGTGCCATGGTATGTTCCCCGTGGAGTGAATTCAGCAGGCATGAGGCTATCCAATGTTTGCACGCCGCGCAAATAGCGCGGCGGAGTCGCCACTGGCGCGAAATGGCGCTACCGTTGCGGTTGGATGACGATTCAGGAGACACCCATGCCATACGAGACAATCACGGTGACGCCGATCAGCCCGGTCATCGGCGCGGAAATTTCCGGCATCGACCTGCGACAGCCGCTGGGCAACCAGGCCTTCGCGGAAATCCACCGGGCGCTGCTGGAGCATCTGGTCATCTTCTTCCGCGACCAGGATATCGACTGGGAACAGCACAAGGCGTTCGGCCGCCGCTTCGGCGCCCTGCATATCCACCCGACCGCGCCGGCGCCGGAAGGGCATCCGGAAATACTCGTCATCCATGCCGACGAGAATTCCAAGACCATTGCCGGGGAAAACTGGCATTCGGATGTCAGTTGCGACGCGGAACCGCCGATGGGCAGTATCCTGCACCTGCACCAGGTGCCCAGCCCGGGCGGGGACACAATGTTCGCCAATATGTACGCCGCCTATGACGCCCTGTCGGATGCGATGAAGTCGCTGCTGGACGGGCTGCATGCCCGGCATGAATCGCGCCATGTCCATCTTGGCCGGCTGGGTAACAAGGGCCGGATGCGCGACGGCACGGACGCCTATCCGGAATCGGTGCACCCGGTGGTGCGCACCCATCCGGAAACCGGCCGCAAGGCACTGTATGTCAACGAGAATTTTACGACCCGGATCGAGGAGATGAAGTCGGCGGAAAGCCGGGCGCTGCTGGAATTCCTGTACCGGCATGTCGAGACGCCGGAATTCCACTGCCGCTTTCACTGGCGACCGAAATCCATCGCTTTCTGGGACAACCGGTGCGCCCAGCACCGGGCGCTGTGGGACTATTTCCCGCAGACCAGGCACGGCTATCGCGTTACCGTCGCGGGCACCCGGCCGCACTGATACCCGCACGGGGGTTGATCTGCATCAACGCCCGGTTCACGGGTGGTGACTAGCATCATACCACTCGCAAGATCGCAACGGGAGCATGACATGGCGCTGAAGAATATTCTGGTTCACGTTACCGATACGGCCCAGTCGCAGCACAGGGTTGACGCGGCGCTCGACCTGGCGGTGCGGCACGACGCCCATCTGACGGGGATCGGCGTCGAACCGACCCTCGACCTGCCAACCTACGCGGCCCCGGAAATACCGGAGAATATCCTTCGGGACATCCGGGCGCAGCACGTGGCGCGCGCCGCCGCGGCGCATGCCTATTTCGAAGCCGCCGCGCAGCGTGCGGGATGGTTCGACCGCAGCGACTGGATGACCGAGCAAGGCGCGCCCATCGATATCCTGGCGCTGCACGCACGCTATGCGGATCTGACGATCGTCGGCCAGACGCCGCCGCCCAATACACCCAATGGCGAAACAACCCTGGCCCACGACCTGGTGCTGCAATCGGGCCGCCCCGTGCTCGTCATGCCCTTTTTCGGCGCGAATGCACCAATCGGGGACAATGTCGTCGTTGCCTGGAACGGCGGCCGCGAAGCGGCGCGCGCCGTCGGCGACGCCATGCCGATTCTGGAGCGCGCGAAAAATGTCAATGTGCTGTCCATTCAACCGGAAGGAATAGGCGACGCCCCGGGGGCCGATATCGCCCATCACCTCGCCCGGCATGGTATCCGGGCAACCGCAAAGCAGTCCGTCGCGAACAGGATCGACACCGGCGACGTGCTGCTGAACTTCATCGCCGATAGCGGTGCGGACCTGCTTGTCATGGGCGCATACGGACATACGCGCATGCGCGAAATCATCCTTGGCGGGGTCACGCGGCATGTGCTGCAACACGCGGCGGTCCCGGTTCTTCTATCCCACTGAATCGGCCGCGGCATTACCATCCCCGAAAAGAGAAACCAATAGCTAAAAACACTAATTAATTGTATGTTAAGCCTGTTCCGAAATCGGGTCTTAATCAATACAGGGCTAACTTTAAGGTCCAGCAAGACCGCTGCGCATCGTGGTCATCGCGATATTGAAAAGATACTGGTGACAAGGGATGGCGCTTCAAGAAACTCCGGCATACGATCTGCTTCCGCCAGACGACTTTATCGACCTGGAGGATGTTACGGATCGCTTCGATATGGATTCACTCCATATCCTGCCGCTCAATCAGTTACCGCTGAAGACACCGAGCCTGAAGCGCACCCGTCTGGTCAAGAATGTGCGGCTGGAAAGCGTTATCGAACTGTTCAACGACCGGAATGCCGGCAGCGGGCAGATCGACGTTGCCGACCTGGGCGATATTTTCAACTGGCCCACGGGAACGAAACACCCCGATGAGCGGCTGCTGTCGCTGCTCATGCGGATGAAAAGTTTCGATATCTACACGCTGCGCATTCAATTGCGGGAAATGCGGATCGATATCGAATCATATGATTCGCTGCGCCTGTCGCCGGAAAAAACGGCGAGCCTGACATCCTATATGAAGGAATTCACCCAGCCGCTGATCATGCGGATATATGGCCAGTCGGACACAAACGTTGCGGATATGAGCGAACTGGTCGGCATGTTCACGACGCCGAAGAAGGAAGAGGCGCTAACCAACCTCCGGTATATGGCCGACAAGCTGAATATCTCGCTTCGCGAGGTTCCTAAATTCCTGGAGGATTACGGCGACATTTACCTGTCGCTTGCCTATTTCAAGGACTGCCTGGATGCGCTCATACCGCAGATCCTGTCCTTCGAGGAATCGATGAACGACCTGATGACCAATCATCAGCTGCGCAACGACCGGCGGCTGACGCATAGTGTCATGCATATCTGCGACCGGGTTTCGAATGTGACCCAGTCGGTTCTGAACCGGTTCAACAGCTTCGACAGCCATTCGAAGACGCTATGGGAAAATATCAACGCCGAATCCTTTGCCAAGGTAAAGAAGGCAATTCAGGCGGATCACGTTGCGATCGGCGCCGTGATGTGCGGTCTTTCCGTCAAGATGAACGGCTGGCAGGACCGGTTTGGAACCGGCGGCAGCCTGATGCGGCGGGCCAATTTCGTCATGTCGGACATGATGCAGGGCATGGACCTGATCAGCGCCATCGACAGCGACGACGAAGACGAATCCTGAGGCTCATCCCTGGGCTGAACGACCCCCCGGGCGACCCGGCAACAGGCCGGGCACCACCGGCAAATCCCGTCCTATATTCCTGCTGACGCGGATAATTGGCAAAAAAACCATCCTTCAAGCAGCCACGCGCCTGGCCGGCCTCATCATATCCGACAGGGTGCAGCGCCCGGATAATGCCGGAAAGACGAGAAAATCAGCCGAAAATCGACTTAATAGAAAAAAACATCATTTTTAACGGCATATTAATCATTTATCACAATCATAAGTACATTATTTGCCTGATCGACCGTTCAGTCGACCGTTTGTCGTGAAACATCCCGCTTTTAACGACTTCTGAACCAATTCGAACGCAATATCCTGCCTTAGACGAGGGTATGACCATCACCGGAACGAGCGTTCGGACAAGCACATGACAACAGAAGCTCTGCATGAAAAGAAGCCGGTTGCGGTTGACGCAGCCGCATCCACGGCGCTGACAGCGCAGGAAGAGCAGGATATAGACTCGCTCTACATCTTGCCGCTGCACATGATTCCCATTGAAACACCGGGCCTGAAGCGGGCGCGGCTGATCAAGAATGTCCGGCTGGGCACGGTGGTCGAACTGTTTCACGACCCTGAAACGGGCAGTGGCCAGGTCGAAATCAGCGAACTCGGAACGGTGTTCAACTGGACAGGCGACACCCAGCATCCAGACGAGGTAATCCTCTCGACGCTGAGCCGGTTGCACAGTTACGACGTCTATACCCTGCGCATGCAGCTCCGGAAACTGGGCATCAACGTGGACGACACGAAATCGCTCACCCTGTCGCCCGCAAAGAAGGCGCAGCTCACCGTCTATATGAAATCCTTCACGATGCCGCTGATCCGGCAGATTTACGGCGACACGAAAGCCGATGTCGCCGATGTCGGCGAACTGATCTCGATGTTCGCGTCGCCCGACCGCGGCGACGCCCTGAAGAACCTGAAGATGATGGCCGAAAAGCTGAATATCGAGCTGACGGAGGTCCCGAAATTTCTGGAAGATTACGGCGATGTCTTCCTGTCGCTCGCCTATTACAAGGATTGCCTGGACGAGCTGATTCCGCAGGTCATGGCGTATTCGGAAGCAACCGAGGAGCTGAAGGACAACATGCAGATGCGCAACGACCGGCGTCTCATGAACAGCATCAATTCGATCAACGAACAGCTTTCCGACATCACCACGTCGATCACGGGCCGTTTCGAAAGCTTCGAACGCAACTCCGAATCCATGTGGGATAACATCACCGCGGAATCCTTCGCCAAGGTGAAGAAGCTCATCAGCAGCCATCACGCCACGGTCGGCGGCGTGCTATGCGGGTTGTCCGTCAAGATGAACAGCTGGGCGGAAAAATTCGCAAATGGCGGTGGCCTGGTCCGGCGCGGCGACTTCGTCATGTCCGATATGATGCAGGGCATGGACCGGATATCGAAGATCGAGGCCTCGGCGCCAAAAATAACCGATTAGGCCAAAAAAAAGCGCCGGCCTATAGCACATCAGGTTTGATTGGAACCGCAAAAGGTTCCAGTCAAACCTGTGAAGGTGCTATATCTTCAACAAGATAGATCAGATTCACGTGGTCGTCAGATCGCCAGAGGCGATTCCAACCAAACTTGATCTGACCTAGCTGCGCCAGCGCAATTCCTGCGCCTTGACGGGGTTTTCGAACGGCTGCCCGTCCGTGCCGGCCTTCTGCCAGGCGTCCTTCAGCTGGTAGTACCATTTCGCCTGCACGTCGGCATCGTTGATCAGCATCAGGTTGGGGTTGTGGCGCAAGCCTTCCTGCTGCATGACAACCACGTCCCGGTCCTGTTTCAGGAAGGCGCGGGCAAACGGCGCCAGCAACGGCTTCAGCGGCGTCAGCCAGGGCTGCGTCCAGTAGATAGCGTTGTGCACCACGGTTTCCGTTTCGCTGACCGGCGTCACCGCCGTCAGGTTGCACAGCACATGTTTGCCGGCGCGGATATGTTCGATCCGCACCCCCGGCAGCTGGAATGAAATCTCCGTCGTCATCTCCCCGCCCAGCAGCCTGTAGGCCGCCGAATTGGACGACGGCGGATGCCGCAGCATGGTGAAACCGCGCTGCGACGGGCCGAACGCCTTCGATTTTTCATGGATCGAGCGCCGCGAACGCCACCACCAGGACTGATGTACGAAGGGGCCATGCGCCGGGTCCATCAGCCCGACCACCGCATGATCGACATGGCACGGGAAGGTCATTGCCTCGTTCATGCCCGGCGCGCGGTCGCCCAGTTCGGGAACAATCGGCGGGTCGCCGGGATCTCCGGTTTCGTCGCCGAAATAGACCCAGATATTGCCCTGGACCTCGCGGCAGGGGTAGCGCGCCACCTTCACCCGCTCGATATTGAACTTCTGATCGGGCACCAGCGAGGGGATGGCGGTGCAACGCCCGTCGCCGCCGAAACGCCAGCCATGATAGCAGCATTCGACTTCCTTGCCGTCGAACGCGCCATGCGACAAGGGGATGCCGCGATGCGGGCAGATATCGCGAAGCGCGAAGGGCGCGCCGTCACCGCCGCGGGCGATCAGGACCGGTTCCCCCAGCAACAGCTTCGCCGTCATCGCGCCACGTTTCAGGTCGCGGCCCGGCATCGCGAAATACCAGAGATTCCTCAGAAACATTCCGTCTCCGCCCAATCGGCGCTAAACTGGCGCCGCGTCTGTTTAACACAATCGGAATGCGCGCACATGACCCTAAAAGTCGCAGTGTCCTGGGGCGAATTGATCGACAAGATCACGATCCTGGAAATCAAGCGCGACCGGTTGCGCGATCCGGGGCAGCTTGCCCATGTCGAAACCGAACTGGCCGCCCTCGTCGCGGCCCGCGACGAAGCGCTTACCGCCGCGGCCCGTGACGACGCGCTTTCCGTTGCGGCCGATATTGCGGCCGAAACAGAAGCCCTGCGCAGCATCAATACGGCCTTGTGGGAAATCGAGGACGACATTCGCGACCATGAGCGGCGCGGGGATTTCGGGCCCAGATTCATCGAACTGGCGCGATCCGTATACATCACCAACGACCGCCGCGCCGCGGTCAAGCGGCAGATCAACGACCGGCTCGGTTCCGAAATCGTCGAGGAAAAATCCTACGCCGATTACGGATAGCCGGCCGGCCTATTCCGGCAATTCCCGCGCCGACGGCGCCACATAGACGGTCAACGGTTCGCTGCGGCCGCGGATCGTCACCTCCCGCTTGCTGAAATCCGACAGGTCCAGCCCGGAACGCTTCACCGTCCAGTCAGAAACGACCAGTTCCGCGCCGTATTCCTTGGTCTGGGTTTCCAGGCGGCTGGCGGTATTGACCGTATCGCCGATGGCGGTAACGGATGTGGTGGCGCCATAGCCCATCTTGCCGACGATGGTCGGACCGCAATGGATCCCGATGCCGATGCGCAGGGGTTCGTCCAGGTCATGGGCCAGCGCCCGGTTCAGTTCCGCCATCCGCAGGCTCATCTGCCGCGCCGCGGCAAGCGCCGCGCGGCTGCCCGCTTCGGGCCCGCTTTCGATGCCGAACAGCGCCATTACGCCGTCGCCGATAAACTTGTCCAGATGTCCGCCGCTTTTCGCAACCGCTTCGCCCATGCAATCGAAATACCGGTTGAGCAGGAAGACAACGTCATAGGGCAGCTTCTTTTCCGACAGCCTGGTGAAGGCCCGCAGGTCGGCGAACAGGATGGCGATCTCCAGTTCCTCGCCCTGCAGGTAGCCGGGCTTGGCATGGCCTTCCTCCGCGCCGGCGGAGACCGGGAGAAGCCGCATCACATCGACCGAACCGCCCGTCGTCCGGGCCTGGCAGGCCAGACGCACCTGCACCCCGGCACGCACCCGCTCCAGCAGGTTGCGTTCCTCGGCGCTTGCCGGCGACAGGTTTTCGGCGCCCCGCGTGATGCGTACCCGGCAAGTCGAACACCGCCCCCGGCCGCCGCACACGCTGGCATGGGGAATATCGGCGGCGCGGCTGGCTTCCAGGATGGTCCGCCCCGGCGGAAACTGAATGCTCTGGCCGTCGTCATAGGTCATCCGGACCATGCCGCGCCAGCTTTCCCACTTCGCCCGCGCCACGCGCATGCCCAGCACACAGGCCAGCAGCGCCAGAAAGCCGAGGACGAAATAATCCGCCGTATGGGCCATTGCCGCCTGCTCCGTGGCGTCGGGCCATTGAATCCGCGCCTTGAACGCCTCGAACCAGGCCGGTTCGGCCGCGAGCATCAGGGCGCGTTTCGCCCCCTGCCATGTCCCGACCAGCGCCAGGGTCGGAACCAGCAGCGCGAGCGCGTTCAGCAGATGCTGCCAGCGCCCGTACCAGGGCTTCAGGTGCAGCCAGTGATACAGGCCGATACAGCCATGCGCCCAGGCCGCGAGGGTTACCGCAACCTGCCGGACCCCGATCCAGGGATCGACATACCACTGGACCAGCAGTACCGACAGATAATCGACCTTCACATCGAACAGTTCGAACGCCACGCGCGTGCCGAGGATATGCCCGGCCAGGATTACCGGAATGGTCAGGCCGAGAAACAGCTGGACGCCTTCCGTCAGGGACAGCTTGAACCGCCGGCGCTGGTAGATCGCGTAGAAGGCCAGCAGGACATGGACGAGCATCGCGCCGTACAGCAGCACCGTCCCGGGCAGCGACCACCAGGGCGCATGGATCAGGTCGCGGACGACATTCATCCCCTGCAACGACCAGAGGCCCGCGGCATGGTTGATCAGGTGCAGGGTGACGTAACTGAACAGAATCAGCCCTGAACCGAGGCGCAGCTTCCGGATCAAACGGGATACTCCACGGTCGCGGCGACAGACGCTCTGCCGGAGGAAATTATACGTTTCCGAAAATTAGCATGCCGCCATGACGATTGCAGCACAAGAGATCGCGCACTATATGTGCTTGCAGATTCGCCACGGCTTCCCACATGGGACCGGTAATGCACAGGCAAACAGGGGGACCGGTGCACTTATGAACATGATAGAAATAGAGAATCTGACCCGGTCGTTCGGAACGAATACGGCTGTCGATCATGTTTCCTTTTCAGTCGACCGTGGCGAGGTCC
>JAQCHR010000404.1 GCA_027619655.1 Pseudomonadota bacterium | reverse complement strand
CGATAGCGGTGGCGCCTGCCATTACCGTTTCCGCCTTGCCGCCGTCCGACGATCCCGAGTCGCTGGACCCGAGTCCACCGCCCACAGACCGCCAGGTGGCGTCTGTACCGCCCGATCCCGTTGCCAGGCCGGTCAATGACGATCCGAACCAGCTTCTCCGGCTGAGCGGCAAGAAGGTTGCGGCGCTGCTGGGCGCCGCCAGCTATGTGCGGCGCGATGGATCGGCCGAAATCTGGCAGTACCGTGCTGCGCAATGCGTGCTCGATGTCTTTCTGTTTCAGGACAATTACGGCCTGTCGGTCGCCCATGTGGACCTGCGCCAGCGGGCGGGCGAAACCATGCCCGCGCGCCGCTGTTTCGGGGATCTGCTGGCCAGCCGGCAATAGCCGGAATCCGGTTAACCGGGTCCGGTGCGGCCTACAGGGTTTTCCCCTTGAACCGGCAGAGGTCGGCAACGCTGCAGGTCGGGCAGTCCGGTTTGCGCGCCTTGCAGACATAGCGGCCATGCAGGATCAGCCAGTGATGGGCGTGCTGCTTGAAGGCCACCGGCACTACTTTCTCCAGCTTTTGCTCCACCGCCAGCACCGTTTTGCCCGGCGCCAGCCCGGTACGGTTGCTGACGCGGAAGACATGGGTGTCGACGGCAATGGTTGGCGCGCCGAACGCGATGTTCATGACGACGCTCGCCGTCTTGCGGCCGACGCCGGCCAGCGCTTCCAGGGCGTCGCGGTTCTGCGGGACTTCGCCGCCATGGCGTTCCAGCAACTGCCCGCACAGCAGGATGACGTTCTTGGCCTTGGTGTTGAAAAGGCCGATGGTCTTGATGTAGTCGCGCACCGTCGCCTCGCCCAGTGCCAGCATTTTCTGCGGCGTGTCCGCGACCTTGAACAGGGGGCCGGTCGCCCTGTTCACGCCGATATCCGTCGCCTGCGCCGACAGCACCACGGCGACCAGCAGCGTGAACGGTGTGGTGTAATCCAGCTCGCCGCGCGGGTCGGGGTCGCGCGCCTTCAGCCGGGTGAAAAAGGTCTCGATATCGGCTTTCTTCATGCGCAGGACAGTAATGAATCAGACGCGCGATGGACAGTGCCGCATGGCGTTCCTATTTATTAGGCAGATGACTGATCAACCGCCGCCGGAAGGCCCGCAGGAACGGGTCTATTTTAATACCGAACTGCGCCCCCACCGCAGCCTCGGGCCGAGCGGATTCGCCATCGTCATGGCGGTGGCGACCGGGTTCGGCTTCGTCATCGGCGTCACCTTCATGCTGATCGGCGCCTGGCCGGTGTTCGGCTTCTGCGGGCTGGAAATACTGCTGCTGTATGTCGCGTTCCGGATGAATTACCGTGCCGGGCTGCGGCGCGAGCGGATCCTGCTGACCGACCGGGGGTTGCGGGTCCGCTACCAGGCGCCGGACGGCAAGACTCGCGACTGGGACAGCGAGCCGAACTGGCTGCGCATCACGGTCGACAACCCGCGGCGCGGCGGCGGCAGCATCATTCTGGCGAGCCATGGCCGGCAGACCAGCATCGCCAGCTTTCTGACCCATGGCGAACGGACCGACCTGGCCGAAGCGCTTGAATCCGCGATCCGGCAGTACCGCCGCATGTCATTCCCCGGCGTGGAATGACCGCCAGCCTGCCCACCGGGGCAACCACCGCGATCCGGGTTGGCGGCCTGCTGACGCTCGGCCTGCTCTGGGGCGGCTCCTTCATGGTGCTCAAGGTCGCGGTCATGGAAGTTCCGGCGGCCAGCGTGGCCGCGGGGCGGCTAGTCATCGCCGCCGTCGTCCTGGTCGCCCTGGCCTATGCCGGCGGGCACCGCCTGCCGTTCACCTTCCATGCCTGGCGGCAGTATTTCATCATGGGCGCCTTTGCCGCGGCCCTGCCCTTTACCCTGATCGGGTGGGGCGAGGTCGCGATTGACAGCGGGCTCGCCGCGATCCTGATGGCGGTGACCCCGCTGTCCACCCTGATCCTGGCGCATCTCTTCGCTTCGGAGGAGCCGCTGACCCTGCCCCGCCTGCTGGGCATCATGCTCGGCCTCGCCGGCGTCATCGTGCTGATCGGCCCCGCGGCGCTGGCCGGGCTCGGCGACCAGGCGATTCGCCAGGCCGCCGTCGCGCTGGGCGCGGTCTGCTATGCCGGGGCCAATATCTTCGCCCGGCGCCTGCCGAAGGAATCGGACATGACCAATTCCGCCGGTATCATCACCGCCGCCGCGATCCTGTGGACCCCGGTTGCCCTGTTTGCGGACAGGCCCTGGACGGTAGAGCCGTCAATGACCGCGCTGGTGGCCATCGTCATGCTTGGCCTGCTGCCCACAGCGCTGGCGACGGTGATATACCTGCGCCTCGTGCGCACCGCCGGGCCGACCTTCGTGTCGCTGAGCAATTATCTCGTCCCGCTGTTCGGCGTATTCCTCGGCGTCCTCATCCTGGACGAATCGCTGCATCCCAATGCCGCGATTGCGCTGGCGCTCGTTCTCGCCGGGATTGCGCTGGCGCAGCGCGGCAAGCCCGTTTCCCCATCCCCGACACAAGGAGAATCCCCATGACGCGCATTCAGACCCTGCTCATCGGCCTTGCCGCGGGCGCGGCGCTGGCCCTGCCCTTCGGCCTGTCCGCACAGGATTCCCGGGCGCTCGGCCCCGGATTCTACGAAATCGCGGTCAGCGGCGATGCATCCGCCGCCTGGCGGATCAACACGGCAAACGGGACCACCTCATACTGCACCGCGCCAAAGGACCCGGCCAGCGATGCCCCGGTCTGTTCGGTCTGGAGCACCGGGATCATCAAGGACCCGCGGTGATATCCCGCCAACCCTAATTGTTGAAGCCCAGCACATTCTTCATCGAATAGAGCCCGGCGGGCTGGCCCTGGGTCCATTGCGCCGCCCGCAGCGCGCCCGCGCCGAAGACCCGCCGGCTGCCGGCCTTGTGGGTCAGTACCACCTGCTCGCCGTCGCCGGCGAAAATGACGGAATGCTCGCCGACGACATCGCCGCCGCGCAGCACCGCGAAGCCGATTTCGCCACGCGGCCGCGCCCCGGTATGGCCGTCCCGCGCTGCCTTGTAGACCGTATCCAGGTCGACCCCGCGCCCGGCGGCGACGGCCCGGCCCAGCCCCAGCGCCGTGCCGGACGGCGCGTCGATCTTGTGCCGGTGATGCATTTCAACGATTTCGGCGTCGTAGTCATCGGGACCCAGCAGCCCGGCGACCTGCTCGCTCAGGGCCAGCAGCAGGGTGACGCCGACACTCATGTTCGGGGCCCAGACGATGGGGACATGCCTGGCCGCGGCTTCCAGAACGCCCGCCTGTTCCTTGCTCAGCCCCGTCGTGCCGATCACCATGGCCGCCCCCGCCTGCGCCGCCAGCTTCGCGTGTTCGACACAGGCCTCGGGGATGGTGAAGTCGACCACCACATCGACGCCGGCGATCATTTCCGCCGCATCCGCGAGGATCGCGACGCCGAGTTTATCCAGTCCCGCGACCTCGCCCGCATCGCGGCCGACCATCGGATGGCCCGGATACTCGCTGGCGCCGGCGACGACGCAGCCATCGGCTTCGGTCACCAGCGTGACAATCATCTGGCCCATCCGGCCGGTGCAGCCGACAACGCCGACCTTGATATCTTCCGCCATGTAACCGTTCCCCCCGTTCAAAATAATTGGCATCGATTGGCATTTATTGTCTAATTCCGTTCATACGGTCAACTTTCCAGAGGCTGCTTCGTCCTTTGCCGGGGACACGATTGTC
>JAQCHR010000006.1 GCA_027619655.1 Pseudomonadota bacterium | reverse complement strand
GCGTCAGTCCAGCTTCCGGAGTCTGCCGGCGCTTCAGAAAGTCGCCGGGGGATTGATCGCGCCTGTAGCCGGATAAACCAGCGCGAGAAATTCGAGCACTGCCCTGTTGAACAGGGCGGGTTGCTCCCAATAGGCGGAATGGCCGGCACCCGGAATGACGACGGTTTCCTGCCGGGGAATGCGCGCGGCCAGCATCTCCAGAACCGCCGGCGGCGTATACAGGTCCGCGTCGCCCGTCAGCATCAGGACCGGCATCGGCAGGTTCTCCAGGGTTTGCCAGGTGATCCTCGTCGCCGTGGGTTGCCGGCTCGGTGGCGCCCCGTGAAACGCCTTGTGCTCCAGCGCAAGCCAGGCACGGACCCCGTCCGGATTGGCGGCTCGGTAGGATGGACCCAACTCGCGGAAATCCGGTGGCAGCCGGTCAAAGCCGTCAGGGCGCAGGCTTTTCGACAGAGACGCGTAATCGTCGTCGGTCACGCCGATCAGCGTGCAGGCCAGGATGAGACTGTGCAGCCGCTCCGGCCATGCCTGCGCAAAATCCGTGGCGACGATCCCGCCCAGCGCGGTGCCGAGCAGGTGAAACCGGTCGAGGTTCAGATGATCGGCCAGCGCCTTCAGGTCGCCCGCACCGGTCCCCCGGTCATCGGGCGGTCCGGTCTCCGATCCGTGATGGCCGCGCCGCGAATAGCCGATGACTCGGTATCCGGCGGCGGCCAGCACCGGTTGCTGGTAGCCCCAGACCAGGCCGCTGCCGGTATTGGAATGGCCCAGCACGACGGGAACGCCGTCGCCGCCCGTGTCCCAGTACCAGAGTTTTGCGCCCGGTGCCTCGGCAAGCCCTTCGGTGACAGGCCGTTGCGGCGGAACCGGCGCCGGCGTGAAATCGGGGACATCCGCCACGGTCAGGCGCTCAGGAAGGGCAGCACGGAATCGAGGAACAGTTCCGGCGTCTGGACATGCATGAAATGCCCGGTATCCAGTTCCTGATACACCGCGCCCGGAATCGCCGCTGCAATCGGTTCGATCACGGATGGCGGCAGGATCGAGTCTTTCTCGCCGCCAATCACCAGGGTGGGACAGGCAACCCGGTGCAGATCGGGCTGCAGGTTCATTTCCGCCAGCATCCGGTTGATTGCCGCGAAACCATTGGGATCGTTGGTCAGCCAGCGTTGCCAGTAGGCCGGAAATCGGACGACAGCGCGGCGGATATCCTCCGGGAAGGAACGGTTGAGGCTGACATCCACGACGGCGCGCATGCCTTCCTTTTCTACCAGTTCCGCGCGGGACAGCAGCCGTTCCCGCAGCTCCGCGGTTGGACGCCCTATGGCGGGGCTGGTTACCACCAGGCGGCGGACCCGTTCCGGATGGGCAATAGCATAGCCCAGGCCAATACCACCGCCCAGCGCGATCCCGACCACATGGCACGGCCCCGCGATCCCCAGCGCGTCCAGCAGCGCGACAAGGTCCGCGTTCAGGATGTCGATGGACAGCGCCCCCTTGGTCTTTTCCGACATGCCGAACCCGCGCAGGTCGTAGCGCAGCACCCGGAACCGGTCCTGGAAGGCCGGCAGGGTCAGGTCCCAGCTGTCCAGCGACCCGCCCAGTTCATGGATAAGCACCACCGTTTCCCGGCCCGCGCCGCTGACTTCGCAGCGCAGACTCGCGCCGTTCGCTTCCACCCATTGCATGTATTGTTTTCCTCCTGAAATTCAAGCCTGTACGCCGCCGCGCAACCCGCCGGCATCGACATTGCCCCAGAGCACCGCATGGCTTTGCGGCAGGGGACGGCTGTTCGGCATCGACAGCCACAGCCGGTACAATAGCCGGTCTTCCCCCGATGCCGCATCATCGGTGAACGGGGTCCGGCCATGATAGATGAGATGATTGTTCAGGCACTGGATATCGCCCGGCGCCAGCGGCATTTCGAAACAGAGTTCCTCCGCGACATCGACCAGCATATCCAGCGCTTCCCGCTGCCGGTCCGTCAGCGGCGGTACCCCTGGCAGGGTCTGCGCCTGTTCGATATAGGTCCGCGAATAATGGCTGGTGAAATAACCGTCCTGCATCCCGAACACCGACAGCGGGTAGCTGCCCGTTACGGCGCCGACCTCGTCGCCCGGCGAATAGCGCTGGAAATCGCCGAACAGCGTATCGACCAGGTCCGGCCGGCGGGCGAGCATCGTATCGTGGATCGCGGTCGCGCTGACGATGCGGCTGACCCCGCCGTTCTGCGCCTGCCGGACGCAGAGCAGCGCCACCACATCCGCCCGGTCATTATGCCAGGGCAATCCTTCCGCCGAATCGACCCGCTTGCCGCCATTGCGGCTGTTGTCGCGGATATCGCGCATCAGCCCGCGGCCGCCGTTCTGCTGCACCGGCGTGCCGAGATGTGAGCCCAGGGCGAAATACAGCGCCCGCAGCACCGCTTCCGGATACCGGGCGACGGGCAGACCGGTGATTTTCATCACGCCGCAGCCATCCTCCAGTTCCGCCGCGATCTCCTGCAGTTGCGGCCCCAGCACGGGCAGCGGAAAATCGGCGGCGGTCAGCGTTTCCCAGGGGCGGCCCTGGACCCCGGCCAGCGCCGCATCGATTTCCGCGATGGCGGCGGGCGACAGCGGATGGATCCAGTGCGTCGACGCCGCGAGGTCAGGCCCGCGCCATGTCGATGCGCCGCCAATCGGTTGTCTCGTTCCGGTTTCCGGCATTTTCCTGACTTTCGTAATCATTTCCCGCCCGGATGGTAGCGAATCCTGCACCGCCGTCCAACTGCCTACCTTTTGCGGTTTCGAAAACCGGTCCGGGCGGCGTAACCTGTCCGCTAGGGGAACTTTCAGGGGATACGGATATGAGCGGATTGAAGGACGGGCTGAAGGGCAAGGTCGCACTGGTAACCGGCGCCTCGACGCCAAAGGGCATCGGCCTCGCCATCGCCAGGCGCTACGCGGCGGAAGGGGCGTCGCTGTTCCTTGCCGCCGAGGGCACGCCGGAACAGCTGGACGCCGCCGCGGCCGAATGCCGGGGTCTCGTGCAGGCAGGCGCCACGGTTGAATACGGCCAGTTCGACCTCGGCCTGCCGGACCAGCCCGAAGCCATGGTTGCCGCGGCGCTGGCGGCCCTCGGCCGGATCGATGTGCTGGTGAACAATGCGGGTATCCGCGACAACAAGGATTTCGGCACCTTCACCCGCGCGGAATTCGACCGCATCGTATCGGTCAACCTGACCGCCGCCTTCTTTACAAGCCAGGCGGTGCTGCCCGCGATGCGCCAGCAGGGCGGCGGCCGCATCATCCATATCGCCAGCCAGATGGGCCATGTCGCCGCCGACAAGCGCGCCGTCTACGGCCTGACCAAGGCGGCGCTGATCCACCTCACCAAATCCATGGCCTTTGAGCTGGGCCCCGAAGGCATCATCGTCAACGCGATCAGCCCCGGCCCGATCCGCACCCAGCCGGTTCTGGACCGCA
Organism: Pseudomonadota bacterium; assembly: GCA_027619655.1. Taxonomy (GTDB): domain Bacteria; phylum Pseudomonadota; class Alphaproteobacteria; order UBA8366; genus MarineAlpha4-Bin1. The sequence continues at coordinate 19,174 of JAQCHR010000006.1, read as the reverse complement.
TCGCCGCCGACCCGAAATACGAAGCCGGACGCAAACAGTATGTCCGCGCCGGCCGGCTGGGCGAAGCCAGCGAGATCGCCGAACTGGCCTATTTCATGGCAGCGACCGACGCGACCTACATGCAGGGCACCGACATCGTCATCGACGGCGGCTATATCACGCATTAACCGGACGCCGGGCGCCGGCTATCCGATACGGGCGAACCAGAGCCGGGGGCGCAGGCAGCTTACCAGCAGGAACAGGGCTAGCAGGCCACCGGTAATGCGGAACGTGAACTGGAAACCGGCCAGGAAGGCGTTCTCCGCGCCGGACGCCATTGCCCCCTGCTCCATCGTGACGAACAGCAGCGATAGCAGGCTGGCGCCCAGCATGACCCCGACTGTCCGGGTCACCATGACGAGACTGCCGGCGACGCCGCGGTCGGCGCGCGGCAATACCGCCGTCACGAGGTCCAGGCACGACACCTGGAACAGCCCCAGCCCGATGCCGTTCAGAATCAGCGTGCACACCATCACCGCCGCCGGCGCGTCATAGGGCCAGAATCCGATGCCGAAGACGCTCAGCGCGACGCACAGCCCGCCGGCAAGCGCGATCCGGCTGGCGCCGATCCTGTGCGCCAGGTTGCCGCCCAGCTGCGCCGCCATGATCGTCCCGAACCCGCCACAGGCGAGGACCATGCCGGAGGCGGTGATCGGCAGGCTGGTGGCGCGGGTCAGGTAATAGGGCACCAGCAGCATGATCGAGAAGGCGGTCAGGTTGACGGCGATATTGGTCAGGTTGACAAGCGAGAAATCCGCATTGCGGAACACGCCCAGCGCGATGATCGGCGCGGCAACCCGGCGTTCATGGACCACGAACCAGGCGAAAGCCGCCAGCGTTCCCGCCCCCAGCAGCGCCATCGCCAGCGGCGGCAGTCCCGTGCCGCGCATCTGGCTGAGCAGGAACAGCAGCAGCCCCAGCGACAGCACCAGCAGGACCGCACCCGTCAGGTCGAAGGCGCCCGTCGCCCGTTCCCGGACCGGCATATGCAGGAAGAAGGACAGGAACAGCACGGTCAGCGCGATCGGGAAGCGGAACCAGAACACGGCGGGCCAGCCCCAGGTTTCAACCAGCACCCCGCCCAGCGACGGGCCGATGGCCGCGCCCAGCCCGAAGACCACCGTATAGGCGCCCAGCATGCGCGCCCGCATTGTTTCGTCGAACAGCCCGGTCGCCAGCGCCGGACCGCAGCTGATCACCATCGCCGTCCCGACCCCCTGCAGGATGCGGGCAACCAGCAGCCATTCCAGTTCCGGCGCCCAGCCGCAGAACAGGAAGGCGGCGGCGCAGAGCGCCAGCCCGGCACGGAATACGCGCTGATGCCCGAACAGGTCGCCCAGCCGGCCGAAGACCAGCAGCAGGCTGGCATAGGTCAGCACGTAGCAGATCACGACCCACTGGATCGACGACAGGGGAATATCCAGGTCGCTGGTGATGTCGGGAAAGGCGATATTGACGGCGCTGTCGAGCGGGCCGACCAGCGTCCCGAATCCGATCACGGCGAATTTCAGCCAGGGACGCAGCATCGCGGCTTAAGCCCGCCGCAGCGAGAGAATACGGCTCGACGCGCGCCGCACCAGCATCCCCGCAATCAGCAGGTTCAGGATGTTGAAGCCGATGGCGTTGATGAAGGCCGCATCGTAGGAACCGGTCAGGTCGTAGATCGCCCCCGCCATCCAGCCGCCGACAGCCATGCCGATCAGGGTGAAGAACAGCACCACGCCGGTGCGACTGCCCGCATCGCCGGCGGGAAAATAGCTGCGCACGATCATCGCGTAGGACGGCACGATGCCGCCCTGGGTCAGGCCGAAGAACGCGGCGGCCAGGTAAAGGCCCTGCAGGCTGTTGACCGGGATGAACACCGCCAGGGCGACCATCTGCAGGAAGGACCCCAGCATCAGAGTCTTTAGCCCGCCGATCCGGTCGGAAATCCAGCCCGAGGTGAGCCGGCTGACGATCCCGCAGGTCAGCATCAGCGACAGCATCTGCGCCCCGTCCACGGCGGTGAAACCGAGATCGCCAGCATAGGAGATCAGATGCACCTGCGGCATCGCCATGGCCGCGCAGCAGCCGATTCCGGCGATGCAGAGCAGGCATTGCAGCTGGCCCGGCGCGAAGCCGAGCGGCCGCGCCGCCAGTGGCGTTGCGATCTCGCCGGTATCCGCCGGTTCCCGGTATTTGGGATACAGGAACGGCACGAAAACTACCGTCACCGCCAGGCAGAACACCCCGACCCCGAAATAGGTATCGCGCCAGCCATACAGGTCGATGAAATGCTGCAGCACCGGCGGCCAGATCGCCCCGGCGAAATAGCTGCCGCTGATGACGATGCCCACCGCCAGCCCGCGCCGCCCGACGAACCAGTGCGAGATATCGGCGACCAGCGGCGCGAAGAAGGCCGACGCGCCCAGGAAGCCGATCAGCAGCCCGTGGATCATGGCGAAGGACAGCAGCGATTGCGCCTGCGTCGCCAGCAGGAAGCCGCAGCCAAGGCAGATCCCGCCGAACAGCGCCGGCGTCATGACCCCGGCCCGGTCGGACCAGCGGCCCATGATGACCCCGCCCAGCCCGTAGCCCAGCGTGTTCAGGAAATAGGGCAGCGATGCGCCGGACCGCGACGCGCCGAATTCCAGCGCGATCGGTTGCAGCGTAACGATGGCGGCGTACATGCCGGATCCGCCCATTGTCAGCAGGAACAGCGACAGGACGAGACGGATCCAGGCATAGCCTGTTATCCGCCCGGAAACGGTGATATCGGACAAAGCGGCTTTCCCGGTTCGGGCGGCGCGTGGCCGCGCGGTTGCTACATCGCGCTTTCGGGCACGCCCCAGGCCTTGGCGGCGTATTTCTGGCTGACGATGTCGAAGACCACGCCGTTCGGGTCGCGGAACTTCACCTCGGTCGCGTCGCGCGGCGCGCCGGGCACCAGCATGTGATACCGGCCGCCGTTCTCCTCAATCGTCTGCTGGTATTTGTCCAGGTCGTCGACGACGAAGCCCATATGATGCAGCCCGTGGAAATCCTTGCCGCGCTCGTCCCCCGCCTGCTCGTCGGTCTTGAACTTCAGGATCGCGAGGCTGACGATGCCGTCGGACAGCATGATGACGATGGGCGATTCGAACACCCGGTTCATCTCGAAGGTTTTCTCGTAGAACTGCGCCGCCGCCTCCATGTCGGGAACGGTAACGCCGATATGCCGCAGCTTGGCCATGATGTCCTCCCTCTCGCACGGACGATCCCGTGCAGTCGCGTCAATTGTACAGCAGGCGCCGGCATAGCGGCAATGACGCGCTATCGGGCCCTGTAGCCCGCGAAGCCCTTCGCGCGCAATTCGCAGGCGGGGCAGCTGCCGCAGCCATAGCCCCAGTCATGCCGCACGTCCCGCACGCCCAGATAGCAGGTATGGGTGCGGTCGCGCACCAGCTCGACCAGCGCGGTTCCGCCCAGGTCTTCCGCCATTTTCCAGGTCTCCGCCTTGTCGATCCACATCAGCGGGGTGTGCAGCACGAAGCGCCGGTCCATGCCCAGGTTGAGCGCCAGCTGCATCGCCTTGATCGTGTCGTCGCGGCAATCCGGATAGCCGGAATAATCGGTCTCGCACATCCCGGCGACGATATGGCGGGCGTCGCGGCGATAGGCGATGGCGGCGGCGATGGTCAGGAACACCAGGTTGCGCCCCGGCACGAAGGTATTGGGCAACCCGTCCGCCCCCATGGCGATTTCCGCCTCCCGGGTCAGCGCCGTATCGCCCAGCGACGCCAGCACGGAGAGGTCGGCCATGTGATCCTCCCCCAGCCGCGCCGCCCAGTCCGGAAAGCCGGCGCGCAGCGCCGCCGCGACATCCGGCCGGCAGGCCAGTTCCACCGCATGGCGCTGCCCGTAGTCGAACCCCACGGTCTCCACCGAACCGAACCGCTCCAGCGCCCAGGCCAGGCAGACGGTCGAATCCTGCCCGCCGGAAAACAGGACGAGGGCCTTTTCGGTCGTGGTGCTAGAAGGGGGCATGGATACTCCGTTTCGGATCGGAACCCGTCATTTTCAGGCTGAATAATGAAAATATCGGGAAAAATGTAGCGGCCCCAATAACGTATCATTTTTTGCGCATTTCAAGCGCATTCTGCAAGAGACCCCACGATCCGGCATGCCGCATCTTTTCGACCGATATACCCGAAATGCGGGATGCGGCGGCCGAACCGATCCCATACTATTAATCCCTACACTGTTACCGTCCGCATTGGAGGGTATCCGTGGAGCGCCTGTATCATCCTGAATTCACCAGCATCCTTTCCCGGGAAAGCGCAAGGACCAGCCGATATGCCAACCCACTCACACGGTCGATTTACGGGATTTAAACACGGATGCGAGAGAAGAATACTAATCTGTGCAGCGGATATCTGATAGCCCCATGAAAACCATCATCGGCCTCCTGTTCTCAAGCTTCGTCATTCTGTTGTCCGCCGCCAGCGTAAACGCGGAAACATATCAACTGAATGAAAAACAGCTGCAAACCCTGTTTGCCCACGGCCTCGCCTTTTCATTCGACGGGCGGAACTCAAGACTCAACTTCCGGTTCAAGAGTGACGGGAAATGGTACGCCGACACCTCCGCCAGTGATGAAGCCTGGGGAAAGTGGTGGATCGACGGCGACCGGTTCTGCAACAGCCTCGATGGCCCGGACCGGGGCTGGTCGAAGCTGCGGGAGCAGGATGATTGCGCGACCTTCAGTATCATCGGTGACAATCTGAACTGGTCGAAATTTCCCAAAAATGTCGATCTTGACGACCGGTCGGTTCTCGTCAGACTCAAACCGGAGCCGGCGCAGCCCGTACAGACCGCGACCCGGTCCCTGGATACCGAATTCGTCGCCCTGAGCGGTGGCGAAATCCGGGCGCTGTTTGCAGGCGGCATTTCCTTCGCCTGGGACGGCAAGGATTCAGCGGTAATCTTCACCTACCGGGACAACGGAAAATGGACTGTCGCCAAACCGGGCGGCGACGAAAACTGGGGAACCTGGGAAATCAGGGGCGACCAGCATTGCCGTTCCGTTGATGGCCCCGAAATCGGATGGCGGGGAATGCGGTCGCGACCAACCTGCAACCCTGTTTTCAGGAAAGGCCGCCAGCTTTTCTACGGAGAGACGCACGAATCGATCCGCCCGCTCGATGCCGCGACGGTACTTGCCCGTATCATGCCAGCGGAGCCCCCCACCGTGCCCGTGCAGACCGCTACGGTATCTTCTGCCAGCAGCGAGGCACTGGCACGCGAGCAGGCAATTTTCCGCCAGCAAGCAGAGCTGGAACGGCAGCGGATCGAGGCGCAGAAGCGCGAGTTGGAAATGATGCGCCTTGCGCTGGAAAAGGAACGACTGCAGCAGGAACAGCTGGCATTACAGCGCCAGCAGCAGGCTCTGCAGGCCGCCGTCACGCCCCCGGCGACCGCGCCGGCCGCCCCGTCAGCCGATACTGCACCCCCGGAAATCAGGGCAGAAGCCGCGCTGGAGACCCGCTCGGAGAGCCTGACGATCAGCGGCACGGCGAGTGACGACCGCAAGCTGACCCGGGTCGAAGTCGAAGGGCGCGAAGTCGCCTTCCGCGGCCGTGACGGCGGTTTTACCGCAAACGTGACCGTGCAGATCGGCCAAAACCGCATCCGCATTGCCGCCTTCGACGCCGAGGGCAACAAGAGTGAGCATATCGTCCTTGTCACCCGCCAGCGCGATATCCCGCCGGTCGAATTCGGCCGTTTCCACGCGCTGGTTATCGGCAACAACAACTACGATACGCTGCCGAAGCTGAACACCGCGGTTTCCGACGCCCGCGCCGTGGCGAAGATCCTTACGGAGCAGTAAGGCTTCAGCGTAAAGTTGCTGGAAAATGCCACCCGGGCAGATATCAGCGACGCGCTGGACGAATACCGCGACCGGCTGGAAGAGAACGACAACCTGCTGATCTACTATGCGGGGCATGGCTGGCTGGACAAGGAAACCAGCCGCGGCTGCTGGCTCCCGGTCGGCGCCAGGGCCGACCGCCGTTCCAACTGGTACTCAAACGCCAGCCTGACCGACGCGTTGCAGGCGCTGCACGCCAAGCATGTCATGGTCGTCGCCGACAGCTGCTATTCGGGGACGCTGACCCGCTCGCTCACCGTGCCGCCGACGCGCAACCCGGACTACATCGCGCGCATGGCGGAAAAGCGCACCCGCGTCGTGCTGTCCTCGGGCGGGCTGGAGCTGGTGGCGGATTCCTGAGGCCGAGAGCATTCGGTCTTCGCCGCGCAATTCCTGAAAACGCTGGCGGAAAACCAGGGCGTGCTGGATGGCACCCAGTTGTTCGAGCATGTCCGCCACAAGGTCGTCCTCAACGCCAACCAGACCCCGGAATATTCCGATATCCGCATGGCCGGGCATGAAGGTGGCGATTTCCTGTTCGTGCGCAAGGACTAGGGCAAACCTGAACCGGCGCTTACCCGGCTCAGCACCAAAGATGTACCGTAGAGGCGGGACCGTCCATAACTCGAAATCCAAGCATGACTGAGAGAAAGCGGAGGAGCCTCCCCCTACCCCGCATCCTCCAGCAACATCCGGGCCGCCTTTTCGCCGATCATGATCGACGGGGCGTTGGTGTTGCCCGAGGTCAGGGTCGGCATGATCGAGGCGTCCGCCACGCGCAGCCCCTTAATGCCGTGCACCCGCAGCCGGTGGTCGACCACCGCCATCGGGTTGCCGTCCGGACCCATCTTGCAGGTGCCGACCGGGTGGTAGGTGGTTTCCGCGTTCTGGCGGGTCCAGTCCAGCAGTTCCGTGTCGGAATCGATGTCGATGCCCGGCGCGATCTCGTCCGTCGCGATGCCCTGCAGCGCCGGGGCGGTCATGATGCGGCGCAGGAAGCGCATGCCTTCCACCGTCACGTCGCGGTCGAGCTGCGCCGACAGGAAGTTGAAGTTGATTTCCGGCGGGGTTTTCGGGTCGGCGGATGTCGCATGGATGCTGCCGGTGCTTTCAGAGCGCAGGATATGGGTGAAGGCGGTCACCCCCGATTCCTTCGCCAGCGTATAGTTCTCGCCGATCAGGAACGGCGCCCAGCCGATCACCGCGTTCGGCGCTTCCAGTCCCTCGCGGGTGCGGATGAAGGCGCGCAGCGGCGCCGCCGTCATGCCGAGCAGCCCCTTTTCGGTGAAGGCGTATTTCAGCGCCTGGACGACGAGGCCGAGCCCCTTCGCCTTGTCGTTATAGGTCAGGCCGAGTTCGGGCGGCACCTTCCATTTCATGCGCGGCGCGTAATGGTCGCGCAGGTTTTCGCCGACGCCCCTGAGGTCGTGATGCACCGCGATGCCGAGCTCCTTGAGCCGTTCCGCCTGGCCGATGCCGGAGAGTTCCAGCAGTTGCGGCGAGTTGATCGCGCCCGCGCTGACCACCACCTCATGGTTGACCAGCGCCTCGTGCTCCCGGCCGTTCACGGTATAGCGCACGCCGAGGCACTTGCCGCCCTCGACGATCAGCCGTTCGGTCAGCGCATTGGCCTGGATGGTCAGGTTCGGGCGGTCGCGCGCGGGGTCGAGGTAGCAATGCGCCGTGCTCATCCGGCGGCCCTTGCGGATCGTCGTCTGCGACATGACGATGCCTTCCTGGGTCGCGCCATTGTAATCCTTCGGCGAGGGCAGCCCGACCTGCCTGCCCGCTTCGATGATCGCATCGTAGAGCGGGCCCGATTCCAGGCTTTCGGAAACCTTCAGCGGTCCGTCATGGCCGCGATAGCCTTCGTCGCCATCGCCCTTGTAGCTTTCCATCGCCTTGAAGACCGGCAGCACGTCGTCATAGCTCCAGCCGCGATTGCCGAGCTGCGCCCAGATGTCGAAATCCTGCTTCTGCCCGCGCACGAAGACCATGCCGTTGATCGAGGATGAGCCGCCGAGCAGCTTGCCGCGCGGCACCGGGATGCGCCGCCCGCCCGATCCCGCATCGGGCTCGGACGAATACAGCCAGTTCGCCGCCGGGTTCTGGATCAGCTTGGCGAAGCCGACCGGGATGCGGGTCCAGGGATGGCTTTCCCGCCCCGCTTCCAGCACCAGCACCGTGTATTTGCCGCTCTCGCTCAGCCGGTAGGCAACGGCGGCCCCGGCCGAACCGGCCCCGACCACGATATAATCGAATCTCCGGCTTTCCATGGTCAGGCCGCCGCTTCCAGCACCATGCGCGAGGCCTTCTCGCCGATCATGATCGAGGGCGCGTTGGTGTTGCCGGATGTCAGCGTCGGCATGATCGAGGCATCGGCGACCCGCAGCCCTTCCATGCCATGCACCCGCAGGTGGTCATCGACCACCGCCATCGGGTCGCTGCCCATCTTGCAGGTGCCGACCGGGTGGTAGGTGGTTTCCGCGTTCTTCTTCACCCAGTCCAGCAACTCGTCATCGGCGGTGATGTTCACGCCGGGCGCGATTTCATCGGTGGCGATGCCCTGCATGGCCGGCGCGGTCATGATGCGCCGCGTGATGCGCATGGCCTCCAGCGTGACATCCCGGTCGAGCTGCGCCGACATGAAGTTGAAATTGATCGCCGGCGGCTGTTTCGCATCCTTCGAGGAGACATGGATGCTGCCGGTGCTTTCCGACCGCAGGATATTCATGATCGCGGTGACGCCGGACTGCTTGGCGAGCTGGAAGTTCGCGCCGATCAGGAAGGGCACCCAGGAAATGGCCGCGTTCGGCGCCTCCAGCCCTTCGCGGGTGCGGATATAGGCGCGGATCGGCGCGGCCGGCAGGCCCAGCAGCCCCTTGTTGGTGAGGGCGTATTTCAAAGCCTGGAAGACGAGGCCGAGTCCCTTCGCCTTGTCGTTATAGGTCATGCCGAGCGCGGGCGGCACGGTCCATTTCATGCGCGGCGAGTAATGGTCACGCAGGTTTTCGCCGACGCCTTTGAGTTCATGCTTCACCTCGATGCCGAGGCCCTTCAGCAGCGCCGGCTGGCCGATGCCGGACACCTCCAGCAGCTGCGGCGAATTGATCGACCCGCCGCTGACGATGACCTCGCGGTTGGCGCGGGCCTCCACGGTCTGGCCGTTCAGGCTGTAGCGCACGCCGACGCATTTCCTGCCGTCGAGCAGCAGGCATTCGGTCAGCGCATTGGCCTGGATCGTCAGGTTCGCGCGACCGCACGCGGGGTCGAGATAGCAATAGGCGGTGCTCATCCGCCGGCCCTTGCGGATCGTCGCCTGGGTCATGCCGATGCCGTCCTGGCTGGCGCCGTTGTAATCCTTGGTATAGGCGATGCCGTTTTCGCCGGCGGCCCTGATCAGCGCGTCATAGATTTCGCCGGTTTCGAAATTCTCGTTGACCTTCAGCAGCCCGCCCTTGCCGCGGTATTCGTCATCGCCGTCGCCCTGGTAGTCTTCCATGTCCTTGAAGATCGGCAGCACATCGCTGTAGCTCCAGCCGCGATTGCCGAGCTGCGCCCAGATATCGTAATCCTGCGACTGGCCGCGCACGAAGACCATGCCGTTGATCGACGACGACCCGCCCAGCAGCTTGCCGCGCGGAATGGGGATGCGGCGGCCGCCGCTGCCTTCGTCGGGTTCCGAGGAATACAGCCAGTTGGCGGCGGGGTTTTCGATCAGCTTGGCGAAGCCGACGGGGATGCGCGACCAGGGATGGCTTTCCCGGCCCGCTTCCAGCACCAGCACCTTGTGCTTGCCGCTGGCGCTCAGCCGGTTGGCCAGGACCGACCCGGCCGACCCCGCGCCGACCACGATGTAATCGAAAGTCTGGTTTTCCATTTTTCTTGTTCCCCCCGGAAGACTGTATCCGCGATGCAATTAGACCAAGCCTGCCAAAGACTGGCCTGGTCGGCAATCTGCCACCTTACGCAGCGAGCTGGTCCTGCCGCCAGCCCCAGGTGACCGCCCATCGGTTGCCGCTGCCTTCCAGGCAGAAGACCGTGCCGTTGCCCGGCTTGAACTCGACCCCCATCCGGCCCTCGTCGCCGCAGAGCAGCCGCGCGGCCGAACGGACCAGGTAATCCACATGGCCGGCCATCATCAGGTCGCCACCGGCGCTCTCGATCTCCTTCATGAAGGGGGTCAGGTCGTCGCCCGTGCCGATGCCGTATTTCGCCAGCGTGACGCGGTCGCGCAGCCCAAGCCGGTCGCCGATGCGCTCCGCCGTCTGCTGCGTCCACAGCTTCTCGCTGTGCAGGATCCGGACCGGAGCGGCGCCGACAGCCTTCAGCCGGTCGCCCAGCCTGTCAGACTCGATACGGCCCTGGTCACTCAGCGGCCGCGCGGGGTTTTCTTCCGCCGTGACGGCGTGGGCGTGATGCACCAGATAGACTTTCATGTTTGTCCTCTCCCTTGTCGCTGCGATCAGCGGTCGAACTGTTTTGCGTATTCCGCTTCCTTGTCATGGATCGCCATCGCCGCGGCAATGATGTCGTCCTTCATTTCCGGCGGCACGACGATGATGCCGGTTTCGTCGCCGAAGACGATATCGCCCTGGCGGATCTGCACGCCGCCGATGGTCAGCGGTGTCCGCAGGCTGACGGTCTCCAGGTCCCACTGGCTTTTCACCGGGGAAAACCCCTGGCAGAAGACCGGGAAATCGAGGCTGCGGATTTCATGCGCGTCGCGGGTCGCGCCGTTGATCACGGCGCCGGCCACGCCGCGCGCACCGGCGCGCATGCAGTGGTTTTCGCCCCAGGTACCCGTATCGGTGCGACCGCCGGCGTCGATGACAACCACATCGCCCGCCGCCGCCAGTTCGCCCGAAACCTGCGCATGTTTCACCAGCGCATCCATCCGGCCGGCGGTTGCGTGTTTCGGCGCCTGCTGCACGGTGAAGGCGGTTCCGACCATCTTTGCGCCGGGCGTGCCGAGATAGGTATAGCCGTGCAATACCGTTCGCGGCAGGCCCATGCCTTCCATCGCATCGCTGATATGCCCGCTCTGCAGTTTCATGAATGCGTCACGGTCCGTATCGCTGAGCGCCATTCGTCACCTCCCCCATGCTGTTGTGTCGAATTCTATCATCGCGGCTCGGGTGCCGCTATCCGTCCGCCCGCTTGTTCGCCCTTACCAGCAGGGCCATCTCCTGCGCCATCGCCAGCGACTGCGACAGGGTCAGTTCGGTGGATTTGCGGAACACCCGCTTGGTCGCCAGCAGTGCCTGCCGGTCGAATCCGGCGAGGGTGCGCGCCATCGCCATGGCTTCGTCCAGTACCGCATCGTCGGCGACGACCCGGTTGATCATGCCCAGCGTCAGCGCCCGCCGTGCCGGCACGTTTTCGCACAGGGTCATCAGCTCGAAGGCGGCCTTGGGCGCGATGCGATGCACCAGCCCCGGCGTCACCGCCGTCGCCGCGATGCCGCGCTTGACCTCCGGATAGCCGAAGATCGCGCCTTCGCCGGCCACGACCATATCGGCGGAAATCGCCAGGTTGCAGCCGCCGCCCAGCGCATAGCCGCGCACCGCCGCGATGATCGGCTTATCGGTCCTGTCGTTGATCGCATAGAGCCGTCCCGATGCTTCGGCATGCCGCCGCGCCGCCGCCGCGTCCAGGGTCCGGTTGGCTTCCGCTTCCTTCAGGTCCGCGCCGGCGGAAAACGCGCGCTCAGCGCCCGCCATGACGATCACGGCGACCTTGTCATCCGCTTCAGCCGCATCGACCGCTGCCAGGATCTCCGCCACCAGCGCGGCGCTGAGCGCGTTCATCTGGCGCGGCCGGTTCAAGGTCAGCAGCCGGACACCATCACTGTCCTCGCGCAGCAGGATCGGTTCGTCGGTCATTCTGGTTTCCCCCATCTGGTTTGCCCCGGCTGGTCAGCGCCAGGTGTCCACGCTACTCTAGCGGTGTCTTGTCCTGGGAGGAAAGCGATGCAGCCGCTGCGCATGCTGGCGACGACGGGAATGCTGGGCTACGGCTACACGGAAGAGGCCTTCCGGCGCGGCGTGGCGCAGGGGCTCGACTTCATCGCCGCCGATGGCGGCTCCATGGATCCCGGCCCGCACTACCTGGGCGAAGGCATTCCCTTCGTGTCCCGCCAGGCGATGAAGCGCGATATATCGCTGATGCTCGAAGCCGCCGTGCAGCAGGGCATCCCGATGCTGATCGGTTCCTGCGGCGGCGGCGGCAGCGAACCGCAGCTCGCCCTCGTCCGCGAGATCGTGGAGGAGGTCGCGGCGGAAAAGGACCTGCATTTCAGAATGGCCGTGATCCATTCCGAACAATCCGCCGCCTCGCTGAAGGCCCGGCGCGCCGACGGAAAAATTGAATCGCTGGGCCCCATCGCGGAACTGACCGACGAAATCATCGATTCCAGCCACCGGATCGTCGGCATGATGGGGGTCGAACCCTTCCAGAAGGCGCTGCGCGACGGCGCGCAGGTCGTGCTGGCGGGGCGGGCGACCGATGCCTCGATCTTTTCCGCCATCCCGCTGATGCGCGGCTACGACCCCGGCCTGTGCTGGCACCTGTCCAAGATCATCGAATGCGCCGGGCAGGTCGTCACGCCGCGCACCGGGCAGGACTGTGTGCTGGGCACCATTTACGACGATCATTTCCTGGTCGAGCCGGGCCACCCGGACAAGATCTGCACGCGGATGAAGATTGCCGCGCATACGCTGTATGAAAACCCCAGCCCCTACCACCTGGAGGAACCCGACGGCACGCTGGACACCACCCGGGCGCAATACGAACAGCTCGACGCGCGGGTGGTGAAGGTCAGCGGCAGCCGCTTCGAACCCGCCAACCGCTACACGGTGAAGCTGGAAGGCGTGAAGCAATCGGGCTACCGCACGGTGTTCATGGCCGGCGTGCGCGACCCGATCCTGATTTCGGTGATCGACGAATTCGTCGCGTCCTGCCATGAGCGCGTGGCCGGCGAAGCCGCCAGCCTGGGCATCGCGCCGGATCGGTACCGGCTGAATGTCCGGGTCTATGGCAAGAACGCCACGATGGGCCCGCGCGAACCGCTGGCAAACCAGGTCGGGCATGAGGTCGGGCTGCTGGTCGATACGCTGGCGGACGATCCCGAAACCAGCAAGGCGATCATGGCCAAGGCGCGCTACGCCCTGCTGCACACGGACTTCCCGGGTCGCAAGTGCATTTCCGGCAATCTCGCCATCCCGTTTTCGCCCTCGGACATGCCGGTCGGCATGACCTATGAGTTCAGCGTCTGGCACCGGATGGAAATCGCTGACCCGCTGGAGCCCTTCCCCATCGACATGATCGAGGTCTGACCATGGCGCGGCTGATCGACCTGGCGAGTGTGTTGCGGTCCAAGAATGCGGGCGCGCTGCTATGCACGCTGGACGTGATGTTCGAGGAGGAGGCGACGTACAGGCGGGTCCGCGACAGCGGCGTGCTGACCGCAGGGCTAATCGCAAAGCTTTACGGGATATCGGATAACGCGGTGTCGATCATCCCCTACGACGTGGCCTACGCCATCAAGATCACCATCCCCCGCCTGCACAAATCCGGCGACCCGGACGATTCCGACATATACGGCGCGCAACAGCACGCCCCGCTGCTGGATATCGAAATCCCGGAGTAGATCAGACCGGAAATAGAGTGCCTCAGTCCCGCAGCGACGTGACGACCTGGATTTCGGAATGCAGCGTGCGGTGGACCGGGCACATATCGGCGATCTGCAGCAGGCGGGCGCGTTGCTCGCCATCTAGGTCCCCTTCCAGCGTAATCTCCCGCTCGATGCGGTCGACCTTGCCGGTGCGGGTTTCGCACTCGGCGCAGTCTGCCGCGTAGATCTTGCTGTGCCGCAGGGAGATCGAGACGTGTTCCAGCGGCCATTCCTTTCGCGCCGCATAGACCCGGAGTGTCATCACCGTGCAGGCGCCCAGGGCGCCCAGCAGCAGGTCATAGGGCGACGGGCCGGTATTCGTGCCGCCCAGCGTACCGGGCTCGTCCGCCAGGAACTTATGCGCACCGGCCACGACTTCGGTCTGGAACGTGCCGGACCCCGCATCGCGGACGATGATGGCGTTATCTGAGGTCAATCAGTCGGCCTCGTTCGGCTGCCGCATACCCGGCGGCTCCAGTTCGGATGTGAGCTGTTTCTCCACTGCGGCCCGGGGCTTGGTGAACCGGGCCATGAGATCGTACAGCACGGGCGTCAGGAACAGGGTCAGCAGGCTGGCGAAGAACAATCCGCCAATGATCACCGTGCCGATGGCCTGACGGCTTTCCGCCCCCGCACCGGAGGCGATGACAAGCGGCACCGCGCCCAGCACGGTCGAGATCATCGTCATCAGGATCGGCCGCAGCCGCAGCACGGAGGCTTCGATCACGGCCTCGCGGACGCTGTAGCCTTCGTCGCGCAGCTGGTTGGCGAATTCGACGATCAGGATGCCGTTCTTCGCCATCAGCCCGATCAGCAGGATAATGCCGATCTGGCTGTAGATGTTCAGCGACAGGCCCCCCGCCCACAGCGAATAGATGGCGCCGGCCAGCGCCAGCGGCACGCTGAGCATGATGATCAGCGGGTGCATGAAGCTTTCGAACTGCCCGGCCAGCACCAGGAACACGATCAGGATCGCCAGCGCGAAGGTGATCGCGACGCCGCTGGAGGTTTCCAGATACTGCTGCGACTGGCCGGAAAAACTCAGCGTCGCTTCCGCCGGCAGGGTTTCCGCCGCGGCCTCGCGGATGAATTCGATCGCCTCGCCCATGGCGAATCCGTCATTCAGCGCCGCGGTCAGCGTGATCGAAGGCAGCCGGTTGTAACGCCGGAGCGCCGGCGCCTCCGCCGTTTCCGCAAGGGTCACGAGCGCCGCAAGCGGCACCAGCGACACCCCGTCGCCGGCCCGGATGAAGATGCCGGATATATCCTTCGGCGTCTGACGGTCCGCATCGCCCGCCTGTAGCAGCACGGGGTATTCGCGGCCGCGATCGACGAAGGTCGTCACCTCACGCGATGCTAGCATCGTCTGCAGCGTCGCGGCGACGGTTTCCACGCTGATCCCCAGGTCATCCGCCTTGGCCCGGTTTACGGTCAGGTTGAACTGCGGCTGGTTCTGTTCGAAGTCGATTTCGACATTGGTCAGGCCGGGATGGTTCTCCGCCTTCTCCAGAATCGCGGCGGCCCATTCCTTCACGCTTTCATAGTCCGGCCCGCCGATAACCGCGGGCGTGCTGCTGCCGCGCAGGCCGAGGCCCGACGGGGCCGCCGGAAATCCCTTCGCGCCAGTCAGGTCACGGGCCATCGGGCGAAGCTTCTGCATGATCTCCGTATGGCCCAGTTCCCGCTCCTCCCAAGGTTCGAGACGCAGCACGACGAAAGAGCGATAGGGCCGGCCATAGCTGCCGGAAAACGCAAATATGGTATTGATGCCCAGTTCGTCCTTTACCGCGACGATGCGGTTTTCCAGCTTGCGGGCCTCGCTGTCGGTGAAAGTCAGGTTGCTGCCCTGCGGCGCGGTCAGCGGAATGAACAGGACACTGCGGTCCTCCTTGGGCGTCAGTTCGCGCTGCAGGGTTTCATATACAAGCCAGCTGGCGCCGGAAAACACGGCGGAAAACGCGATCACGACAACGGGCATGCCGATCGACGCCCGGATCGCCTTGCGGTACCAGCGGTTCATGGCGCCTTCCCGCGGCGCCGATGTTCCCGGATCCTTCACGACGGCGCGCGGCTTCAGGATGATCGACGCCAGGGCCGGACAGGCGCTGAGCGCAACGAAGGTGGAAATCACCACCGCACTGGCCATGACAAAGCCGAATTCCGTGAACAGCCGCCCCGCCGCCCCCTTCAGGAAGGAAATCGGCACGAAGACCGCAATCAGGGTCACCGATGTCGCCAGGATCGCGAAGGTCACCTGCCGCGCGCCAAACACCGCCGCCTGCAGCCTCGTTTCGCCCATCGCCAGGCGCCGTTCGATATTTTCCAGCATGACGATGGCGTCATCGACCACCAGCCCGATGGACAGCAGCAGCGCCAGCAGGGTCAGCACATTGAGCGAGAACCCGAGAAGGTGAATGAAGAAGAAACAGCCGATCAGCGCAATCGGAATGGTAATCGCCGGAATCAGCGTCGCCCGCCACGACTGCAGGAACAGCAGCATGACCAGCACGACGAGGCCCAGCGACAGACCGAGCGCAATCGAGACCTCGCGGATCGACGCGGCGACGAAGATCGCATCGTCCGACCCCACATGGATGGCCATGCCTTCCGGCAGCACCTGTTTCAGCCGTTCGATTTCCGCGCGGACATTGTTGGAAATCTGGATTGTATTCGCCTGGGACTGACGGATGACCGCGATTCCGATCGCCGGCACGCCATTGTTGCGGACGACGGTGGAGGTATCCTCGACCCCCTTTTCAATTCGGGCGATGGCGCCGAGCCGGACCGGATAACCGTCACTCTGTCGCAGCACGATATCGCGAAACTGTTCTTCCGTGGACAGGCGGCTGTTCAGCCGCACCGTGAACAGCCGGGTCTGGGACTCGATCTCGCCGGCCGGCAGTTCCACGTTGTTGCGCTGCAGGGCCGCGGCCACGTCGGCCACGGTCAGGTTGCGCGCGGCCATCGCCCGCCGGTCCAGCCAGACGCGCATCGCCGCCCGCCGTTCGCCATAGATATCGACCGTCGCGACCCCTTCCAGGGTCGTGATCCGGTCCTTGATGAAACGTTCGATATAGTCGGTAATTTCCGGAGCGCCCATCCGGTCGCTGGTGACCGCAAGGCGCATGACGGGATCGGCGTCGCTGTCGTTCTTGACGATCCGGGGATCGTCGACTTCATCGGGCAGCCGGCTCCGAACCCGGCCGACCGCGTCGCGCACGTCATTGGCCGCCTCATCGATGTCGCGACCGAGTTCGAATTCGATGACTGTCCGGCTTCGGCCCCGGCTCGACTGGGACGTGATCGTCTTCACGCCGCTGATCCCCGCCACCGCGCTGTCGATGACTTCCGTGATATCGGAGTCGAGGATTTCCGGCGCAGCGCCGGTATAGTTCGTTGCCACCGTCACCACGGCGGCATCGACATCCGGCAGTTCCCGGATCGGAATCTGTGTCAGTCCGGCGATACCGAAAACAATGATCAGCAAACTGAAAACGGCGGCCAATACCGGCCGCCGCACGGAGATATCCGAAAGTGTCATTGCGCGACCCTCGCCGCAGATTGATCCGACGCCAGCTTCCTTTTATCCGGCTTCTCGGCGCCGGCTTCCGTCTTTCTGCCGCCACCGGAACCCTTCCGGTCCTTCTCGCCGCCGGGTGTCGCGATCTTGACCGTCGCGCCGTTGCGCAGCTTGCCGGTTCCGCGCGTGACCACGACCGCCCCTGGCGACAGGCCGTCGGTCACTTCCGCGATACCGAATTCGCGGCGACCGACAGAAATGCTGCGCCGCTGGACCTTGTTGTCCTCGACGACAAAAACAAAGGAATCGGCGGTTTCCGCGACGATGGCCTCCTCGGGAATGACCAGCACTTCATGGGCCGCCAGCGTCATGCGCAGGTACATGAACATGCCGCGCGGCAGGGCGCCGTCGGGATTGGGAACTTCGGCGCGCACCTTGAAGGACCGGTTGCCCGGATCGACGCGGCTGTCGATCTTCGTGACCGTGCCGGTAAACCCGCGGTCCGGGTAGGCGGCGGCAGTCGCTTCGACCTTCTGCCCCAGCCGTGTCTTGGCGAACAGGTACTCCGCCACGGAAAATTCGATTTCGACATTCGACAGGTCGTCCAGCGTCGTGATCACGGTCGTATCGGTCACCCGCGCGCCCTTGTCGTAGCGGCCGATCCCGGTCTGGCCCGAAAACGGCGCCCGAATCGTCCGGTCCGCCAGCTTGCGCCGGGCGCGGGCTTCCGCGGCCTCGGCGGCGACAAGGTTGGAGGCAAGCTCATCCACGGTCGCCTTCGTCGCGACGTTCTTCTGCCGCAGCACCGTGATGCGGTCCAGTTCCAGCCGCGCCCTGTCCAGCGCCGCTTCCGCCTGCTTGAGGTCGGCGCGTTCGATATCGCTGTCGAGCCGGACGAGGACATCCCCCGCCTTCACCTGCTGCCCCGCCTCGAACGATATCTGTTCGATCCGGCCGTCGGAAAGCGGCACGATTTCGATGGATTGCCGGGCCAGCGTCGTGCCGACGGCTTCGGCGATGACCGGCATGGCCTGGATACGGGCGATGCCTGTTTCGACCGCAATTGCGCCGCCGCCCCCGCCCGCCCTCTCCGGCGGGGCTTCGTTGGCGCCGACATATTCGCCCCAGCCCAGATAGCCGCCATAGGCGAGCCCGCCCAGCAGGACGACGAACAGCAATTGTTTCAACAGGGACATCGCATTATTCCATCGGA
The DNA here is from genome assembly GCA_027619655.1 of Pseudomonadota bacterium. Classification (GTDB taxonomy): domain Bacteria; phylum Pseudomonadota; class Alphaproteobacteria; order UBA8366; genus MarineAlpha4-Bin1. Next base: position 840 of record JAQCHR010000006.1, on the reverse strand, counting down.
TCGTTGCACGGGTGCTTCCCGCGACAATCAGCCATTCAAATGCCGTGCGTCAGAAACAGAACGCCGTGCGGTAAAACCGAATTCGGCAAAATAATTAAACAAGGCAGTTTCGATACGGCCTGCATCGACAAGCCGGCAGCCCTATTTTTGCACGCAATATTATCACATATTTTGAGGTCTTCGAAAAACAGATTCGTGAACGGTTGCGTGCCCGCCGGGCATGCCCAAGCCGCCATTCCCGGTGAAAGAATGCATATAGACAGGAAACGCTTTTATTGAGGCAGTCGGCTGCACATGAAACAGGCAGAAATAAACTGAAAACGCCTCCAAATAAAAAAATCCTGGCGAGCCCTCCTTTTTTGTATTGGCAAGTCACGAAAGCGTAATATGCTTGCCGGTATACTATGCGAGTCAGTAAACGAACGGTGAAAACACCATAATGTTCTGTTACTCACTTTCCCCAAGATCCGGCGCGAATGTCTCGCGCGCTTTTCCGGCAGCCGCTGATTTCTCAGCGGCTTTTTTTGTGCCGGGGCCGGATCGCAAACAAGCTGGTTCCACATGAAGGAGATCCCCTTGGGCAAGCGTATCAACCGGAAAACGAAGGTCGAAGCCAGTGACGTCCACTCCCTGTTCGCCGAGCGGCTGCGCGCCGAATCCGAACCCCGGTATACCCGCAACATCAAACCGAAAAACCTGAATCAGGCGCGTTTCATCGAGGCGCTGGAGGAAAAGGACATGGTGCTGGGACTCGGGCCCGCGGGTACCGGCAAGACCTATCTGGCGGTGGCCAAGGCGGTCGAGGCGCTGGAGGCGGGGCGGATCGGCCGCATCGTGTTG
>JAQCHR010000403.1 GCA_027619655.1 Pseudomonadota bacterium | reverse complement strand
CGTCGAGCTGGCGCCCGACGACCGGACAACCCGCTTCGAGCTTGTCCATGCGCTGGCATTGTCGGGAGAGGCTACCGAAGCGGTTTCCATCGGCGAGGCGGCAATCGCGCTGGCGCCGCCGACGACTGACAACCTCATCAAGCTCGCGATCGCGTATCTGTGCGACCGAAACCATCTGGCGGCATTGGAAACCTGCGATACGATCCTTGCCGGCAACCCGGGACATACATCCGGGCTCGCCTTCAAATCGACCGCGCTGAATGAGCTGGGCCGCGCACAGGAAGCGGAATACCTGCTGGACACCGATTCGCTGGTCCGGGCTTTCGAACTGGATCCGCCAACGGGATACAGCGATATCCAAACGTTCAACCGGGCGCTTTGCAGCCATATCCGGAAGCACCCGACACTTCACTACACCGAGACCAACCGTTCGCTCAAAAACGGACAGGCCACGCTGGAATTGCTGGACGATGCAAGGGGGCCCTTTGCCCATTTCGAGACCATGATCCTGCAGGCCATTGCGCGATACCAGGCAACCGTGGACGCTGACCCGGCGCATCCCTTCCTGGAGCAACCGCCGCAAGACTGGCATTTGGAGGTCTGGGCCAATATCATGGACTCCGACGGCTTTCATGATACGCATTTCCATCCGACCGGCTGGCTGAGCGTTACATATTATCCGTCGTTGCCGCCATTGGGTGCCGGTCAGGCACAACCGAACGCCGGTTGCATTGAATTCGGCCGAAGCCTGTATTCCATTCCCACGCGCCGGGAACCCGGAACGCGGGTCATCCGGCCGAAGGAAGGCATGGTCGTTTTGTTTCCGTCATATTTCGGCCATCGCACGCTTCCCTTCGACAGTCCGGAAAAACGATACAGTATCGCCTTTGATGTCGTGCCCGATACTTAGGTCAGTACTTCGGTCCCGGCGTTTCCTGAAATCAAGACTTCGGGGCGCTGCGGTACCCTGGCACGCATTAACCTTGCGTTACCCGGCAAACCGCCATGTTGCATTAATGCAACAAGCTTCAGCTTAATACCAAGATACCCCCCGCTTTCGTTGACACCCCGCCTGCCTAAAGAATAGGTTCAGCATAGATTAACCGGTATCGGAGCTTGGATGAGCCGCTTGCCTTCTGAACATGTTCACTATTCCACACTGATCATGCTCAAAGTCAACGCTTGCAAGCTGAGCATCATCCAATACTTCAGGTTGGTCGGTTTGAGGGAACTTAACGTTCGTTTTTAAATGATCAGTATGGAGGAAGTAATGCAATTTCGTGTGAAGCTGCTCAGCAGCACAGCACTTGCCGCCGTAGCCGCCCTGGCCGCTTCGTCGGTTTCAGCACAGGACATCGGCGCGCTCGAAAAGCGCGTTCAGGCGCTCGAAAAGTCCGGCGGTGGCGAGTACGTCGCGCGCAGCAAGAAGACCATGAACCTCGTCCTTTCCGGTAGAAGCGCCCATATGGTGCGGCTCAAAGACAACGGCCAGACCAGCGCCATAATCATCTCGGGCAACGCCGAGACCGAAACGATGTTCGCCTTAGTCGGCACGGGCAAGGTCAGTGATGACATCGACGTCAAGACGACGATCGAATTTGGGGAAACCAGTTCCGTCACGCAACTGATTGATTCCAACAACCTGACGGACGATCAGGGGACCTTCAACATCCGCCAATTGAATATTAAACTTACAAGCAAGACCTATGGCGCCTTCACCATCGGCGACGGCAGCCTGGCCACGGACGGCTACAACGGCAAGGGGGATATGTCGGGCACGCGCCTCGTCCAGACGGACGGCGGCGCCATGATCGGCGCGGAACCGTTCAAGAACTCGACGACTGGCGCGAACAGCGGCATCACCGGCGCTATTTTCGCCAATCACGACGCTGGTCGTACGGATAACGTCCGGTACGACTCCCCGCGCTTTGCCGGCTTCCAGGCGCAGGCATCGTTCGCCAACGAAGATGACCATAACGTTGGCCTCAACTACGGCGCCGATTTCGGTGGCGTAAAGGTCCAAGGGGCTATCGCTTATGATGTCCGGCATAATGGCGGCGGTCTCGCTGCCGGGAATGCCGACGCAAACACCATCAATGGTTCAATCGGTATGTTGCTGCCGATGGGTCTCAGCGCGGCCGTCGCTTTCAGTGACGTGGACGCCGATGCCGTCAATGCGGATCGGGACAAGATCTACGTCAAGGTCGGTTACATGTTCACGGGCAGTGAACTTGGCACGACCATGATTGCGGTTGACTGGAGCCGTAACCAGATAGACAACCTCACAAACGACGAAGGCGAGCGTTTTAGCCTCGGTGTCGTTCAGAACGTCGAACCGCTTGGCGCCGAAATCTATGCCGCTTACCATAACTTCGCGGCAGATCGGACCGGTATCAGCATTGACGACATCACCGTTGTCACAGCAGGTATGCGCTTCAAGTTCTGATCCGCATAAATCGACGTAGGAGATTCCAAGTTGCGTAAAGTCAGTATGGTTTTGATAACTTTGTCCTGTGCATGTGTTGCACTGGCAGCGTGTCAGAAGATTCCATACAAGCCCTACCTGCCAGAGGCGCAGCGGGGTGACCCCAACGAACCGAAGGGTCCGGGAATATTCACCGGCAAGAAAGGTGAATACTCCATCTACGGTCGATAAAAGTTACTGAGACGAAGCCGGCTTCGGGAAATCGAAGCCGGCTTTTTCTTTGCCTGCCTCATTCGTGAAACGCTTCATTTACGCGCTGCGAACCGCTAAGTTCCCTCCCCGCGCAACAGAACATATCGGACGAACCGCCATGGAACCCGTTCACATCATCGGCGGCGGCCTGGCAGGCTCCGAAGCGGCCTGGCAACTGTCCCGTACCGGCATCCCCGTCATCCTGCATGAAATGCGGCCCGTCCGGAGCACCGATGCGCACCAGACCGACGGCCTCGCCGAACTGGTCTGTTCCAATTCCTTCCGTTCCGACGATGCCGAACACAATGCCGTCGGGCTGCTGCACGAGGAAATGCGCCGCTGCCATTCGCTGATCATGTCGGCGGCCGATGCGTGCCGCGTGCCCGCCGGCGGGGCGCTGGCCGTCGACCGCATTGGCTTTTCCGACACGGTGACCCGTCGTCTCGAAGCGGAACCGCTTGTCACCATCGCCCGCGAGGAGATTGCCGGCCAGCCGCCGGCAGACTGGTCTTCGGTCATCATCGCCACCGGCCCCCTGACCGCGCCATCGCTCGGCGAGGCGATCCGGCAGCTGACCGGTGAGGATTCCCTCGCCTTCTTCGACGCCATCGCGCCGGTCATTCACCGGGAATCGATCGATTTCTCGAAATCCTGGTTCCAGTCCCGGTATGACAAGGGCGACGGCGCCGATTACATCAATTGCCCGCTGGACGAAGCGCAGTACAAAGCCTTCATCGCGGCCCTGCGCGGTGGCGATGTCACCGAATTCCACGACTGGGAAAAGGACACGCCCTATTTCGAGGGCTGCCTGCCCATCGAGGTCATGGCGGCGCGCGGCGAGGATACCCTGCGCTTCGGCCCCATGAAGCCCGTCGGCCTGACCGACCCGCATACGGGACGCCGCGCCTATGCCGTGGTGCAACTGCGCCAGGATAATGCGCTGGGCACGCTCTACAACATGGTCGGCTTCCAGACCAAGCTGAAACACGGCGCCCAGAAGGCCATCTTCCAGACCATTCCCGGGCTGGAAGAAGCGGAATTCGCCCGGCTTGGCGGCATTCACCGCAATACCTTCCTCAACAGCCCCCGGCTGCTGGACGG
>JAQCHR010000402.1 GCA_027619655.1 Pseudomonadota bacterium | reverse complement strand
TCTTGCCGGACTTCGCGCCATCGGGCCCGCCGCTGACGGGGGCGTCGAGCACATGCGCGCCCTTCTTGGCGAATTCCGCATGAATGCGGCGGATCGTCGTCGGCGAATTGGTGCTGAGGTCGAAATAGACCTTGCCCGCGGACATGCCTTCCAGCAACCCGCCCTCGCCAAGGGTCACCGCCTCGACTTCCGCCGGCCCGGGCAGCGACGAGAAAACCACATCGCTCTGTTCCGCGACCTGCCGGGGCGTATCGGCCCATGTCGCGCCGAGCTCCTCATGCGGCGCGGCGGATCTGCGGTTGATATCGAAGACGGTCAGCGAATGCTGCCCCTTGATGGCGTTCAGCGCGATACTGGACCCCATTGTCCCCAGCCCGATAAACCCGACCTTCATTCTGTGCTCCTGTCTTTTATTTTTGATCTGTACTGACGATGTCGCGGCGAAGCATGGCACGGGACATCCGAAAAGGGAATTGATGCCGACGAGACGGCCGCACCGCCGTCAGATTTCCTCGCCGTCGAACCAGCGGTGGCCCTCGCGATCCTCAATCTCCACCACCCAGAGGTCCGGGTCGTTGCGAACCTGCCGTTCGATATAGCCGTCGGCGGCAGCCTCATCGACCAGGTCGCCGTTCAGCGCCGCCAGCCAGCCCAGCTTTCCCGAAATGTCCCGCGCCTGGATAAGCACCTTGCAGCCATTGCCCAGCGTATTGATCTTGAGCAGCACCATGCCGCGCTCGTTATCGCCATGCCGGATGACAAAGGCGGGCACGGCCTCGATCGCGCAGCGCCGCAGATGCGCGTGAACCCAGTGTTCCGTCTTGATCCTCGGTTCCATGACCCCAAACCCGTTCCGGTCAGCCGGCGCGCGGATGCGCCGCGCGATATTCCGCCAGCAGGGTGGAATCCGCAACTTCGGTGTAGCGCTGGGTCGAGGACAGCGAGGCGTGTCCGAGCAATTCCTGGATCGAGCGCAGGTCGCCGCCGGCCGCCAGGATATGCGTTGCGAAGGAATGGCGCAGCGCGTGCGGTGTCGCGGTTTCCGGCAGGCCGAGCCAGCCCCGCGCCGCGCGCATGGTCCGCTGCGCGACCGCGGGATTCAGCCGTCCACCGCGAACGCCGCGAATCAGCGGGCTGTCCGGCGGCAGGTCATGGGGGCAGGCTGCGATATAGGCCTCTACCGCCGCGCGAACCACCGGCAGGACCGGCACCATCCGCTGCTTGCCGCCCTTGCCCGTCACCAGCAGGGTACCGCCCACCGGCGCTTCGGCCCGGCTCAGCGAGAGCGCTTCGGATATGCGCAGCCCGCAGCCATAGAGCAAGGTGAACAAAGCCACGTCGCGCAGGCCAACCCAGGGTTCCGCCGCCAGGTCGCCGACACGCTGCACGGTTTCCAGCGCATCTTCGGCCCGCAGCGGCTTCGGCACCTGATGCGGCAGCTTGGGCGACCGGACGGAGCGGATGGCTTGATTCGTCAGCCTGTCGTTGCGTTCGCACCAGCGGAAGAAACCCCGCACGACCGAAAGCGCCCGCGCCGTGGACGTGCGGCTCAGACCGCCCGAGGCCCGGCGCGCCAGCCAGGCGCGGAAATCGGCCGGACGCAGGTCCCGCAGGTCATCGATGCCGGGAAGCGCGCCAAGATGCCCCGCAAGGAATTTAAAAAAGGCATGGAGGTCGTTTTCGTAGGCTTTTTGCGTATGCGGCGACACACGTTTTTCATGGGCCAGCCAGCCCCGCCACGCCGCCGTCACGGCGGCGAGGTCCGGCGCCATGCTGATGATCGTATTTTCTGCCGTACTCAGAAGGGCACCCCGAGCCAGATGCGGATGCTGCGCTCGACAACCCGGCCCAAAAACTGGAGCAGTTCGGTACCCTGCTCGGCATGGAACTTTCCGGGACGCCTTGCACCGAACGCGATCAGCGCCGGCGGCGTTGCCTCCGCGATATCAAGGCGGATGAAAGCGGCGGACTGCACCAGCGACGCGCCACCACCGAAGATTTCGGGATCGCCGGTCGTATCGGCATAAAGCAGGACCTTGCGGTTCTCACCGACCGTCGCTTCCACGGTGCCGGGCGACAGGACGCGCAAGCCCGGAATCTTCGCCGGGACGGCCGCATCGGCTTCGGTCTCCACGCACAGCGTGACGATGTCGAGATCGAGGGTCACGGCGAAATCGGTCGTGATGATCTGGATCGCCTGCTCGAAGGATTTCGCGCCCAGGATCGCAAGGACGCAGTCATGCACCCGCGCCTGGGTGCTGAGATTGGCGCGGCTGGTCAGGACGATGTCGTCCTGCCGCGCCTTCAGCCGGGTCACTTCGCTGCGCAACTGCCCGATCATCGCCGTCTGCATGTCGGAAATGCCATCGCCCAGTTCGCGATCCGGCGCCACCAGCAACCGCAACACATCGGGGTTGCGGGCCAGGAAGTCCGGATTGTCGCGAAGATAGGCCGAAACGCGGGCGTCGCTCAGCCCGTCGCCTTTCGATTTGGTGGATTCCTGCGTCATGCTGGCTGCATCATCTTGTTTAAACCCGTGTCAGAGGATCGATTGTCCGGTCTTTTCCCAATCCGACAGAAACGCGGCAAGGCCCTTGTCGGTCAGCGGGTGATTGAACAGGGACCACAAAACAGCCGGCGGGACGGTGGCGACATGCGCGCCGATCCTGGCCGCATCGACGATATGCATCGGCGAACGCACGGACGCGACCAGCACCTCCGTCGTAAAATTCGGATAATTGGCGTAAATCTGGCAGATATCGTCGATCAGCCCCATGCCGTCCGTCGCGAGATCGTCCAGCCGCCCTACGAAGGGGGAAATGAAGGTTGCGCCGGCCTTGGCCGCCAGGATCGCCTGGTTGGCCGAGAAACACAGGGTCACATTCACCATCGTGCCGCCTTCGGACAACACCTTGCAGGTCTTGAGGCCGTCCCGCGTCAGCGGAACCTTTACCGCGATATTATCGGCGATCCCGGCCAGCTTGCGGCCTTCCGCCAGCATCGTCTCGAAATCGGTCGCTGCCACTTCCGCGCTGACGGGACCTTTAACGACCTCACAGATTTCCGCGACGACATTGAGGAAATTACGGCCGGTCTTCGCAATCAGCGACGGGTTCGTCGTCACACCGTCCAGTAGGCCCGTATCCGCCAGGTCACGGATTTCATCGATATTGGCGGTATCTACAAAAAATTTCATACTTCATCTCCGGCGAATGGCGCGGTTGCAACGTCTCCGTCGGGGCGCGCTGGAATCGTTCTGTATCACAATTCGGGCTTTCTATCCGATGCACTGGACAAATCCGCGCCGCTCCTGTGTTAAAGAAATATGATGGCGACTCCCCGACCGATTTCAGACCTGATATCCCCCACGGCAAAGCCAAGGGTCAAGGTCCTTTTACCATTGCCCCTGGCGGATGCCTACGATTACAGCGTAGCGGAGCACCTCGCGCTCGCCCCGGGAGACTTCGTCGAGGTGCCGCTGGGCGCCCGCCGCGCCATCGGCGTCGTCTGGGGTGTTGTCGACGAGGGCGCGGAATCCTCTATCCCCGAAAGCCGCCTGAAGGATGTCGCCAGACGCCTGGACGCGCCGCCGCTGCCGCTGGAGAACCGCCGTCTCGTGGACTGGATCGCCGGCTATACGCTGGCGCCGCGCGGCGCGGTCTTGCGCATGGCGATGAGCGTCCCGGAGGCGCTGGAACCGCCCAAACCGCGAATCGCCTATGTCGCGGCGCCGAACCCGCCGGAAATCCGCATGACGCCGGCGCGGCAACGGGGCCTGGCCCTGCTCGAT
>JAQCHR010000401.1 GCA_027619655.1 Pseudomonadota bacterium | reverse complement strand
CTAGATTCGCACAGACAATCATCAAAGGGAATCCTAAAAAGGACTCTTATGTTAGGCGGAAACTACTAGTCTGTCACATCGACAACCCGGTCGCCCTTCAGGACGCCAAGCCGGAAATTGTTGAAATACAGCAGCTTCATGACCCCGTCTCCTACTGCGATTCGATCTTGTCGATGGTGGTTGCGGGCGAGATATGGTTCAGGCTGATCAGCGTTTCGATCACGGCGGGGCCGTCATGCGCCATGGCCTCGGCGACGACCTGTTCGACCTCGGCTTCGGTTTCAATGCGGAACCCCTTCGCGCCGAAGGATTCGGCCCAGGCGATGAAGTCCGGGTTCTGCAGCGCGGTGGAGGCAACGCGGCCCGGGAAATGCCGCGCCTGATGCATCCGGATCGTGCCGAAGGAATTATTGTTGGCGAGGAAAATCTTGATCGGCACGCCGTACTGCACCGCGGTGGCCAGTTCATTGCCGGTCATCATGATTCCGCCATCGCCGACAAACACCACGATCTGCCGGCCCGGCGTGGAGATTCCGGCGGCGACGCCCGAGGGCACGCCGGGGCCCATCGCGCCGACCGTGGCGCCCAGGAACATGTTTTCCTGTCCCATATGCAGATAGCGGGCCGGCCAGCTGGAAAAATTGCCGGCATCGGTCGTGATGACGGCGTCCCTGGCGAGATGCTTGTTGAGGGCCTCGGTGACATGACCGAAAACCACGCCGTCATTGGCGGATTTCGATTCCCAGGTCATGATTTTCTGGTGCAGGCCGTTCAACTGCTTCACCCATTCCTTCCGCGCGGGCGGCAGGTCGCCGGCGCCGGCGGCCATCATGGCCTTGATGAATTCATGCGGGTCGCAGCCGAGGCCCAGCGTGGTTTCGTAAACCCGGCCGACTTCTTCAGGATCCGGATAGACATGGATCAGCGGCTGTTCGGGCTTCGGGGCGAGCGGCAGGGTATAGTTCTGGGTCATGGAGGGCGCCAGCCGTTCGCCAAGGACCAGGATCAGGTCGGCGGTTTTCATGAGGCTGACCAGTTCCGCCGGGGCGCGGTTCGGCAACCGCCCGGCGCAGTTCGGATGGCGGCTGTCGAAGACGTGGAACCGCCGCTGCGGCGCGGCGACGGGAAGATCGAAGGCCTCGGCAAAGGCGGTTAGGTCGCCCAGTGCTGCCGCCCCGTGCAACCGGGCGCCGGCGATGACCAGCGGGCGCCTCGCCTTGCGCAGCATGTCCAGCGCGCGGGCCGTATCGTCCGGGGTCGGCGCGGTAACGGCCTTCGGCCGGGGGCCGAAGACCGGTTCATCGGACTGGCCGTACAGCACGTCTTCCGGCAGGACGACCACGACCGGCCCTGGCGTGCCGGCCTGCGCGATGTGGAAGGCGCGGGCGATGGATTCGCTGATCGTGTTTTCGTCGATAACTTCGATCACCAGCTTGGCCGTATCCGAAAACGTCTTGGCGTAATTCATTTCCTGCCCGGTCATGCGGCCCAGTTCCGGGCGGTCGGCTTGCCCGACCAGGAAGACGACCGGTTCCGCATCGTGATAGGCGACGTGCAGCGCAATGGCGGCATTCATCGCGCCGGGGCCACGGCTGATGACGCAGACGCCCGGTTCGTTGCGCAGCCGCGCATGGGCGACCGCCATGTATCCCGCGCCGCCTTCATGCCGGCAGACGACCAGTTTGATGTTTGGGAAGTCGATCAGGGCATCGGTCAGCGGCAGATAGCTTTCACCGGGGACGCAATAGGCGGTATCGACGCCATGGGCATCGAGCGATGCGGCCAGGACATGGGCGGCTGATTGGGACATGAAAAACTCTTTCTCGTTTACGGTATGGTGATTCCCTAGCGTACAGCGTACCAGCCGCGATGACCGGCCTCTAACGGCCGGCGGAATACGCGGGTCGGTATTCTGGCGGGTTCAGCTGCGAAAGGGAAGGCCGGGCCCGGGCGAAGCTCAGCCGCGCATCGCCCGCCAGATTTTTTCCGGCGTGACCGGCATGTCGATTTCCGTGACGCCGAATTCCGCCAGCGCATCGACGACCGCATTGACGATGGCGGGCATGCCGGCGGTCGGGCCGGATTCGCCGCAGCCTTTTACGCCCAGCGGGTTGGTCTTGCAGAAGGTCGGGTTCAGCCCCCATTTGAAGGACGGGATCTCCCGCGCGCGGGGAATGCAGTAATCCATGAACGAGCCGGTGACGAGCTGTCCGCTGTCGGGGTCATAGGCGCTTTCTTCATACAGTGCCTGACCCAGCCCGTTGATGACGCCGCCATGCATCTGCCCCTCCAGCAGCATCGGGTTCACGATGGTGCCGAAATCGCTAACCATTGCATAGCGTGTCACGGCGACATGCCCGGTATCGCGGTCGATTTCGACCTCGGCGACATGGCAGCCGCTGGGATAGCTGTAGGCGCGGGCGACGTAATGGGCACTGGCTTCCAGCCCCAGCCCGTCGCCCGGGGGCACTTTGTCCCGGTTGAACGATGCCTTGGCAATCTCGGTCAGGCTGACGGTGCGGTCGGTGCCGGCGATGGTAAAACGGCCCGATGCGAATTCCAGGTCATCGGTGCTGGCTTCGAGCAGTTGCGCGGCGATCCGCCTGGCCTTTGCGATGATGATCTCCGCACTTTCAACGATGGCGCCGCCCGTTACTGTCGTGGTGCGCGACCCGCCCGTGCCGGACCCGGGACCGATCCGGTCCGTATCGCCCTGCAGCACGCGGATGCCATCCAGCGGCAGGCCAAGCCGGCTGGCGACGATCTGGCTGAACGTGGTGACATGGCCCTGTCCGTTGGTCTGGCCGGTCGTGGTCATGGTCAGCATACCGGACGGATCGAATTGCAGGCTGACCCGGTTGTCCATGAATCCGTCGGGCTCCGTATAGACCGCATAGCCGAAGCCAAGCAACCGGCCCCGCTCGCGGGCGGCTGCCTTCCGGGCCGCAAAGCCGCTCTGGTCCGCCAGCGCCAGTGCCTGGTCGAGGCTTTCCGCGAAGTCGCCGCTGTCATAGACCAGCCCCGTCGGGGTCGTCCAGGGCAGTTCGTCTTCCGCGATCAGGTTGCGGCGGCGCAATTCCGCCGGGTCGATTCCCATGCCGCGGGCGGCCTTGTCCACCAGCCGCTCCACCAGGTAGCAGTATTCCGGCTTCCCGGCGCCCCGGAAGGACGCAATCGGCGTCGTATTGGTCACCACGCATCGCGTTTCCGCGTAAATCGTCGGGATCCGGTAGACATTGGCCAGCATCCTTGTGCCGCCTGCGGTCGGGATGACCGGTGCGTTGCCGGTGATATAGGCACCCATGTTGGAGGTCGTGCTGCACCGGATGGCCAGGAAGGCGCCATCGGCGTCCAGCGCCAGTTCCCCGTGGGTGACGTGGTCGCGGCAATGATAATCGGTCAGGAAGGAATCGCTGCGGTCCGGGTACCATTTGACGGGCCGGCCCAGCTTCTTGGCTACCCAGGGGATGACGATCTGCTCCGGATAGATGTCGTTCTTGATCCCGAAACCGCCGCCGACATCCGGCGTGATCAGGCGGACATCGCCCAGCGGCACGCCGAGGCTGCCGGCGATGGCGTTGCGGACCGGATTGCTGCCCTGGGTTGGCGTATGAATCGTATAGCGGCCCGTGGCGGAATCGAATTCGGCGATGGCGCCGCGAACTTCCATGGCCGCCAGCATGATGCGGTTGTTGACGAGGTCGACCCGGGCGATATGCGCTGCGCGGGCGAAGGCGGCGTCGCTAGCCGGTTTGTCGCCGCGCACCCAGCCCAGCGCGACATTCGAGCC
>JAQCHR010000400.1 GCA_027619655.1 Pseudomonadota bacterium | reverse complement strand
CGCAGAACTGCACCTATGTGCAGCTCAAGATGATGCTCACCCGGCTCGGCTGGAATTCCACGATGGTGCTGACCGGCGATCCCGAGCAATGCGACCTGCTGCCGGGCATGTCGGGGCTGAAGGACGTCGCGGCGCGGCTGGAGCCGAACCCGAAAATCGCCGTCGTGCGGTTTGATTCAGCGGATGTGGTCCGTCACCCGCTGGTCGCGGACATGCTGAATGTTCTCTGAGCGGTGAATCCCCTGCGGGAAAAGGCCGCGCCACCCTGCCCGGCCTTTTCCCGCTTTCTTTCCGCAATTGCTGGTATAGTTGCCGCCACCCCAACCACCTGCGGCGATTCCGATGTTTCAGGTTTCCACAACGGCTGACAGTTCGATCCTGGCGATCTGCGGCGGCGTGCTGGCCGACCTCTGGGCGGCGAGCGGCAGCTATCCCTGGCTGACCGCGGCCTATCTGCTGGGGCCGATCCTGCTGGGCGGGCTGGTTATCATGGTCATGGATTTCCGGCCCCGGGCCGGCGGCGTGCCGGACCGGCTGCTGCGCGGGGCGCGGCGCCTGCTGACCGCCCTGGGGTTAGAGCGCGCCTATGGCTGGGCGAAACAGCGCTGGCTGTTCCGGCGGGCGGACCGCGCGCTGATCGCCTTCGCCCTGGTCGGCTTCGTGGCCGCCGGGTCCTTCCTCGGCTGGAAGATCGCGACCGGTACGGGCCCGCAGCAGCGCGCCATTGCCGGCGGGGCGGTGGCGACGCCCTTTTCCCTGACCGCCCACAACGGACAGACAGTCACCGCGGATTCCTTCAGGGAAAAATACGCGCTGGTTTCCTTCGGCTATACCTTCTGTCCCGATGTCTGCCCGACAACGCTGAACACCCTGTCGGTGGCGCTCGATATCCTGGGCGACCGCGCCGACAATATCGTCACCGCCTTCATCACCATCGATCCGCAACGCGATACCGTGGCGGTGCTGCGCGCCTATGTAGCGAATTTCAACCCGCATATCCTGGGGTTGACCGGCGCGCCAGAACACATCCGCACGCTCGCCAAGGCGTACCAAGTCTATTACGCCCGCGCCCCCGGCGGCAAACCGGACGACCCGGATTCCCTGATGGAACATTCCGCCGGGATCTACCTCATCGGACCGGACGGCAGGATCGTGCAGACCTTCCCGCATAACGCGGGGGCGGAAGATATCGCCGCGGCGGTAAAATCCGTCCTGCTCGCCGCGCCGGTTTCCTGAAAATTGAGGGTGGATGACGGGACCGACTTTTCTAAAGCGGTATTATGGTAAGGTTGTCGATTTTTTTTACATATCAAATACAACCGGATTGCAAGTGTTACATATTGATCGTACGAATATAATTTTCGGATTTTTTTGAATACTACCTGAAGGGGTAGTAATGCGTCGGCTTTTTTTACAGAACCCGCAATACTAAGATTGCGAAATCTTCATAAGTTATTGATTATTTTAATAATATTATTTGGCACAATATTTGCCTATAATTGGTAGAGTGAAAATCCCGCTTGGCGGCGGTGTATATTTGAGGGCTTTGGAGCAAATTCATGTTGCGCAATTTCAGAAATTTTTCGGCAGCGCTTGTTTTTGCCGGTACCGCATTCCTAACGGTAACGACCGCGCAGGCTGTGGTTATCAATAGCCCGACCATTTCACCGGGATTTTCGAAGGACAACCAGAATGCCGACGGCTCGTCCAGCCTGAACGCAGCTGTCGAACTGAACCTGTCTTTCACCAAACTTAGCGACACGACCGGTACTTGGTCCGCGACGATCAACAATATAGGCGAAGGCATCGTCACCGTATTCGCGCTAAGTCTCAACGAGGACTACGGCTGGACCGAAACCGGTTTTACCTTCGACCCGATCACGACGGACTGCCTGTCGGATGCAAAATTCTGCAAATGGGCCACCGGTGACGCAACGCAGGTAAAATCCGATTTCCTTTCGAACATCACACTGGGTGCGGAGGCCGAAAACCCGGCGCCGCACCGTGGTATCGAAGAAGGCGAAATCATGGAGCTGATCTGGAGCGTTTCCGGCGACTTCGCCACGATCACGGACACGACACTGTTTTCCGATCTGATCGCGCCCAATTTTGTGAATGGCGAGACCGTCGATTTCAAGAGTTTCTGGGCGGCGCATGTCCAGGGCCTGTCCGGCGGCGCAAGCGACAAAATCGGCGGCTCCGTTCTCGTCGATGTATCGGAACCGGGCGCGCTTGCCCTGCTCGGGGTCGGGCTCATCGCCCTTGCCGCAGCCGCACGACGGCGGCGCAACGTCCTGTAGGCAGTGCACCGCCGGAACGGCGGATACACGAACCAGAGACAAATTGACGGCGGTCCGGTTTCGGGCCGCCGTTTCTCTTTGCGCGGCAGGCCGCGCTATCAGGTTTTCCGCATCGCCCAATCCGAATTGCCGGTAACCGCGGTCGGCGGATGGGCCGCCATCGCTTCCTCGACCGGGTCGCAGCCCCAGCCCGGCCGGTCGGGCACGACGATATGGCCGTCCTCGAATTCGGGCTGGTGGCTGAACAACTCGTGATCCCAGGGGATCCTGTCGATATCGATTTCCATGATCCGCAGGTTCGGCACGGCGGCGGCGAAATGGACGTTCATCATCGAGCACAGATGGCCGTAGAAATTATGCGGCGCGACGTTGACCTCATAGGCTTCGGCCGCATTGGCGATCTTCATCGACTGCCAGACCCCGTTCCAGACCGCATCCACGATGGCGACATCCATCGATTGCGCCTTGAAGTACGGCAGGAAATCCCGAAGCCCCAGCAGCGTCTCGCAGGAACTGATCGGGTGGCGGCTCTGCTGGCGGATATAGGCCAGCGCCTCGGCATTGTAGCTGTCGATTTCGATCCAGAACATGTCCAGATCCGCAATCTCGCGCAGGATCTTCACATAGCCTTCGGTCTTCGCGTTGAAGTTCAGGTCCAGCAGGATATCGATATCCGGTCCGGCGCCGTCGCGGAACGCCTCCAGATGGGTGCGCAGGTTGCGCAGCACCTTCCGGTCGACATTCAGTTCCGGATAGAAGGGCGAAGCAAAACCGGGCCGCCAGCCGGCGGGCTTGTCCTGGTCATGCATGAAGATATTGGTCTTCAGCGCGGTGAAGCCTTTCTCGCGCACCTCCGCGCCCATCGCCTTGACCCCGTCCAGGTCGGTGATCTGCGGCGGATAGTATTTGGGGTGGTTGATGCGCCAGGTGCCGCAATGCGACCAGTACACGCGAATGCGGTCGCGCATCCTGCCGCCCAGCAACTGGTAGCAGGGCACGCCCAAGCCCTTGGCCTTCGCGTCCAGCAGCGCGTTCTCGATCGCGCCCAGCCCTTCCGCCACCACGCCGCCCGCCGCCGGCCGGGTCAGCGCATACATCAGCGCGTAGAGCCGCTCGTGATCGTCCGCCGACTGGCCGATAATCTTCGAGCCCATAGCCTCGACCACCTGCGACACGCCCGGCGAGCCGAATCCCTCGTCGAATTCGCTCCAGCCGACAATGCCGCTTTCCGTCGTCACCTTGACGAAGTGATAATTCCGCCAGCCGGCATCGCAGTGCCGCGTTTCAACCTTTGCGATCTTCATGACGCATCCTCCCCGATGGCAAATCCGTGTTCCGCATCTTCGCTGGTGGCGTCCGGTGTGTCGAGCCGGGCCGCAACCATAAGGCGGCGTATTTACGCGCGCCGCCGGATGGCTTAGCAATTGGACAACCAAGAAAACATCACGTCAGAGGAATTTCCATGAGCAAAGCGCCCGCGCCCGACCAGACCC
>JAQCHR010000399.1 GCA_027619655.1 Pseudomonadota bacterium | reverse complement strand
TTAAGTGGTCTGGTTTTGCTCCGCCAAAGTGGTCTATTTTTACGCCGCCGTTGACATTTCTACCAGGACCAAGAACAAACCGTTAATGGCGTGTTCCTTTTCAGCCGCGGAATGATGCGTCGAACGTTGACAAAACCCGCGCGGCGACGACACTGCAGCGGTCCAGAATTACCAGTCGCAGGAGCCAAATCGAATGGATTTCACCCTTCCCGAAGAACACCAGATGCTAAAGGATCTGGTAGCGCGCTTCGTCGATGACGAACTCATGCCGCTGGAATCCAATGTTCTCGCGCGTGATGTCAGAGGAGAGGAATGCCGCCTGACCGCGGAAGAGGAAGCGCCGCTGCTGGAGAAATGCCGCGAACTCGGACTGTGGGGCCTGGACGTACCGGAAGAATTCGGCGGCGCCGACCTGCCGGCGGTGGCGATGGTCGGCGTGAACGAGGAAATGGCGCGCACCATCGTGCCGTTCGACTTTCCGCCCGATTCACCCAACCTGCACATGCTGATGGCGACCTGCGACGACCGCCAGCGCAAGCTGTATCTGGACCCCTATGCCAAGGGCGAGGCCCATTCGGCCATCGCGATTTCCGAACCCGGCGCCGGCGGCAACCCGCAGGCGATGGCGACCACGGCGGTGCAGGATGGCGATGACTGGGTGATCAACGGCCGCAAGATCTGGATCAGCCGGGCGGCCCGCGCCGATTTCATCGTCGTCATGGCGGTGACCGAGAAGGGCAAGGCCGCGCATGGCGGCATCACCGCCTTCGTGATTGAAAAAGATACGCCCGGCATGATCATCGAGCGCGCCATCCCCATGCTCGCCGGGCACATCACCTATGAGCTGGTCTTCGACAATTGCCGTGTCTCCAAGAGCCAGGTCCTGGGCAAGCTCGGATACGGCTTCGCACCGATGCAACTGCGCCTGACCGTGCGGCGTTTGCAGATCGGCGCCTGGTGCGTCGGCATGGCGCGCCGCGCGCTGGACATGATGTGCGAACATGCATCCCAGCGCGTCACCTTCGGCACGCTGCTGGCCGACCGCCAGGCCGTGCAGTGGTGGATCGCCGATGCGGCGACCAAGATCCACGCCTGCCGGTTGATGGTCTATGACGCGGCGGTGAAACGGGATGCCGGCAGCGAGCTTCGGACCGAAGCCTCGATGCTCAAGGTCTTCGCCACCGAAATGGCGACCGAAGTGATCGACAACGCAATGCAGGCCTTCGGCGCGATGGGCATGACCAAGGAACTGCCGCTGCAGCTGATGGCGCAGAAGATCCGGGTGATGCGGATGTATGAGGGGCCGAGCGAAGTACACCGCATGGCTATCGCCCGCCGCACCCTGCGCGGCGACCGGTAGATCAGATCATGGCTTCTGGAATCGCCTGTGGTGATCCAGAAGCCATGTGAATCTGATCTGTCTCATTGAAGATATAGACCCAGGGCAGATTTTACCAACCTGCCCCGGTGTCTCTCTTCTATCCGGGTCGCTTACGCCAGCTTGATGACCTTGCCGTCCCGGTGCGACCGTTCCATGGCGTCGATCAGCGTATGGCGCACGATGGCGTCGCTGAATGCGGGCGCGTCCGTCTTACCCGCCTGCAAGGCGCTGGCGAAACGGGCATAGGCCTGCGCCACGTTCCGGCCTGGGCCCGCGGCCAGATCCGCCGGGATCATCGTATAGCGCGCCGGCGGGGTGACCTCGGCCAAATTTCCGCTGCCGACGGCCATGTGCAGTTTTGTCGGCCCGATATTGAGGGATTTGGAGGTCAGCACCAGGGTTCCCTTGCTGCCGTATATCTCGAGGCAGATGCCGCTTGCGTTCTGGGGCACGCTGGCCACCTGGTAGGCCACTTCCGCGCCGCTTTTGAGCACGCCCGCCGCGGTGACCGTGTCCGGTGCGTCGACGGGGAAATCTGCACCCGTCACTTCATGCTTCCACATCGTGATGCGCGTCGTCACCCGCGCGCTGACCTCGGCGAATTCGCCCAGGATATGACACAAGGCGTCGATGGAATGCCCGCCCGGAATGGTCATGGGATTCGCGCCGTTCTTGCGGATCCCCTGCCAGATACGGCCGTCGCCGCGCACAGGAATCGAATTGACCATAACCTTCAGGTTGGCGGTCACAACCTCGCCGATATCGCCATTGGCGACGATATCGCGCGCATGCATCACGGCCGGGTCGCTGCGCCCCTGCAGGCCGACCAGGGTTTGCACACCCGCGGCTTTGGCGCCGTCGGCCATTTCCGCCGCATCCGCCAGATCGGCCCCCAGCGGCCATTCGCAGCATACGGGCTTCTTCGCCTTGATTGCGGCCATGACAAGCTGCTTGTGCAGCGGCACGCGCACGACGACGGCGATGAGGTCCACCTCTGGATGCGTAACCATCTCGCTCATATCGCTGAAGGCCAGCGCGGCGCCGAACTTCGCCGCCGAGGCCTTCGCGGTCTCTTCATGCGCGGTGCACACCGCCTTCAGCTCGTAGCCCGGCAAGGCCTGCAATGCCGGCACATGCGCATTGGCGCCCCAGCCGCTGCCGCCCGGCGTCACGGTCGCCCCGACGATTCCCACCCTGATCTTGTCTGCCATGATTTTTCCCTTGCTTGTGAATTGCGGCGACGTATCGCCGGATGGTTGAGATTAACACAGGTCGCGCGCTCAGGGCACCGGCACGCCGACGGATTTGAGCCGCGTTTGCGCCCGCGCCGCGCGCGCCTTGAGACCGGCGAGATAGGTGCTGACGTCGCTGCCGGGCAGGTTCAGCGCCCGGCACCCCATCTGCCAGTATTCCGCGATCTGCGCCTCGGTCTCCGCCGAGCCCCGGGCAATCTTGCCGTTCGCCAGGCAGGCGTCCACGATCTTCTTCATCGCCGCCTTGAATTTGGGGTGTTCCAGGTCGAGATGCACGCCAAGCTGAGCGCTGAGGTCCGAATGGCCATAGGCGATCATGTCGATACCCTCGACGGCGGCGATGGCCTCCACATTCGCCAGTCCCTCTAGCGATTCGATGGACGGGCACAGGATGACATTGTCGTTCGCCCATGGCGCGTATTCGGTGGCGTGCCGGGCGCCATAGCTCTTGTAATTGGTGTGCGGCCCCTGGCCCGACAGGCCGCGATTGCCGATGGGCGGATACTTGGCCAGTTGCACGATGGCGCGCGCCTCCTCGGCGTTGTTCACCTCGGAAATCTGGATGCCCATGATGCCCTGGTCCAGGATACCGGGGATCATATGCATGAAGGATTTGTGCAGCCGCACGATCGGCGACACATCGGTCGCCTGGAACCAGCCCGCCAGCCTGGCGATGGTCTCGATATCGAAGGCGCCGTGCTCATGGTCGATCATGACGTAATCAAAGCCGGACTCCTGGATGATCCACGGAATGCCGTGCGAGGTAAATTCCTTGAGCTGCGTCCCCAGCGCCGCCCGCCCCTCGCGCACCGCGCGCCGAATGCTGTTTTCCTTCATGACCGTACCCCCCTGCCGCAGACAGGCGTCATCCAAAACCGCCGCACCGCGCCCAATCCTGAGGCGCGCGGCGCGAAGACCGATGACACTGTGTTTAAACGCTCAATTGAGTATGGCACGCCAGCACGGTTTAGCTGAAGCATTAGGATGCTCCCGCGCGCGTTACACGAGTTAAAACTGTTAAGGTTCTCTATTTTCAATAAGACAGATCAGACTCACATGACAGTCGCACAGCAATGCGCTACCGGCGAACTGCGACCTATATAATGTTACCGACAATACGGATTATGCGCGACTGCACTTCCGGGGCTATCCTCGATTGTGGCGCGTTTCGCCCGCCTGCAAAGACAGACACGCCTGTCGAATAG
>JAQCHR010000398.1 GCA_027619655.1 Pseudomonadota bacterium | reverse complement strand
GGGGCAATACGCGACCGACACTGCCGGCCGTGCGCACAAGCTTCACATCTCTGGGCGCCATGGTGATGATGACCTGGCTAATGCCAAAAAGACCGACGATCGCTGCGACAAGACCGAATCCTGCCTCAAGATAGTGCGATCCGAACGTGAAGCGAGGATAGGTGGCAAGGTCGTCGAGGCCGACCATCGCCAGCAGCAGCCCGAGCGCGCCGGCTATCAACCCCTTCAGCGGGTCGTCGCCCGACAGGCCACCAGCCATCACGATACCCAGGATGACAAGCAGCAGCAGTTCCCAGGACGTGAACAGCAACGAGACATCGACCAGCCATGGCGTCAGCAACGCCATCGCCAGCGTTGCGAACATCGAGCCGACGCACGACCCGATCGTCGCCATGGCGATAGCGCGGCCGGCGCGGCCCTGGAGCGCCAGCGGATACCCGTCGAGCGCGGTCGCCGCCGATGCCGGCGCTCCCGGCACGTTCAGCAGAATGGCGGACATCGACCCGCCATACGCGCCTGCCATATAGATCAGCATCATCGCGACGATGGCGTATTCCTTCGGCATCGAATAGGAGACGCCGATCAGCAGGGCCATGGCCATCGGGCCGGTTAATCCCGGGAGGGCGCCGAGCAGGACGCCCAGCGTGACCGCGCCGACGAAGACGGCCAGCGCCACGGGATCCGTGATCATTACGATCATCTGCTCGAACACGTCGGGTTCCCTTTACGGCAGGGGAATGAGGAAAATTTCGGCGAAGAGGTAGTACAGGGCCGCCGTCAGAATTGCCGAGAGGCCGAATGCCCAGACGATCACGAAGCGCCAGTTCCGCCGCGCTGTGAACAGGATCTGGAAGATGAACAGCATGACGAATGTCGCCGTCACATAGCCGATCCACGGCAGCGCCGCGATGTAGGCGACAATCAGCACGAAAGTAATGCCGCCGCGGCGGATTTCCGTGTGGATCGCCAGGGACATGGCCTTGATCGCAAACCCACGGCTGCGGAACATCAGCATCGCGGACAATAACAGCAGGACAGCGGAAATCAGGCCCGGAGTCAGGCCCGGCGATCCCCATACGCCGGAATCGCCGGAAAACGGCATGTTGACGGACTCATAGAGCGCATAGGCGCCGATCAGGAAGATCGCAGCGCCAGCGAAAAAATCGCTGGCGCTGTCGCGTTTGGCCGTACCGGGCCCGTGCCGGCCGGTTTCGGCCACTTCCCGGCTTTTCTCCTGCATGACGTCGGCGACCCCTTAGCCCTCGATCTTCTCGATTTTGAGTTCATCGCGCGTCTTCTTGGCGGTCCCGATGATCACTTCGACGATGTAGGCCTGCAGGGCGGTACGTTTGCCCATAAGGTCGTTGGCCTTGTCCCGGCCTGCCCGGAACGGGAAAAAGCCGTTGTCATTGTAAACTTTGGCCATCGACTTGTTCGCCATCGCCGCGGCGAACGACTTGTCCAGCGCCGCCAGCACCTCCTCGGGTGCCCCCTTCTTGATCGCGACCCCATGGATGTTGGTCCACGGGAACGTCTTTTTCAGAAGCGGGTCGTCGATATCCTTGAGCATCGACGGGATCGTGGTGCCGGCTGTACGCCATTCGTCCGGCACGGTCGCCGCCAGGCAGCGCAGCTTGCCGGCATTGATGAAATTGACCTGCGGCGTGACACCAATGCATCCGAAGTTGGTTTCCTGCGCGACCACGGCACGGACCGAAGGGCCACCGCCCTTGTAATTGGCGAGTTTGAAATCCAGGCCAATTTTCTTGCGCAGGTAGACCGCCACGTTCGACCAGAGCGAACCCGCCGGCGTCGATGCGACGGAATATTTTCCCGGATTGGCACCGACCTCTTCGATCCACTGCTTGAACGTTTCGATCTTGCTGTCGGCGGGCACGCAGATACCGGCGGCCGTACCGCCAGACATCCAGAAATCGAAACTGCGCCAGTCATAGTCGATCTTGCCGAGCGACGGGAACGATTCGATCACGTCGTTGGCGCCGAGCAGGGTGTAGCCATCCGCCGGTTGCCCGCGCACGTAGTCCAGCGCCTGGATACCGCCGGCGCCGGACATGTCCTGCAATGCCACCGACCGGGTGCCCAGCGCCTTTTTCATCAGTTCGAGGACAGGCCGCGTCCCGCGGTCGGTCGCGCCGCCCGGCGGGGCCATCATTGCCACCGTGATCGGCCTTTCGGGATATGACGCGAAGGCATGCCGCGGTAGCGCCGTTGCGCCAATAACGGCGCCGCCGGACGCGAGCAGGGAGCGTCTCGTAATCGACGTTGCGTTGTCTTTCATCTTCGTCCTCCTCCTAGGTTCTGTTCCACCTCAAATTCTTAGTTGATTGCCTGTTCATTTAATTAATTCGGCAATTCCCCTTCTTGCTCTTTCGAATTCCGCGAAGTCCGCAAAGCACGGCTTTACAGGCTTCGCCGCTTCCAGCAACCGTGACTAATTTCATGGTGCTTGCGGCTGTCATGCCAAAATGCGCGCCCGATGGCATGCCCTTCCCCCCTTTTCCGCGTCCCGTCAGCTCTGTCGGAACCGCTTCCCATGAGAGCATGTTGACACGGGGAGGAAAGCGCGAGCAACATCAGATAGTAACTATTGTGATAACCATATGGAATAGGATGGCCGTTTGGATATCCGCAATGTCGACTACTTCCTGACTATCGCGAAGGCGGGCAGCATGCGCGCGGCTGCGAAGACGCTGGGCCTGACGCAGCCTGCGCTCACCAAGGCGATGCGGCGTATGGAAGATGAAGCCGGCGTCAGGTTCTTCGAGCGCGGGGCGCACGGTGTCGCGCTGACTGAGTACGGCCGCTCGTTCCTGCGCCATGCGCGTGCGCTCAAGGCGAGCATCACAGATGCGACAAACGATATCGAGGCATTGCGGCGCGGCACCGCTGGACGCGTCCGTATCGGCGCCGGTCCGTCCTGGCATACGCGAATCCTGCCCGAGGCCATCGCCATCTTCCGGAACGAAAGGCCGGCAGTGCTGATCGAAATCCATGCCGGGCTGGATCATACGCTGAAGCAGGACCTGCGCAGCGGCATGCTGGATTTCGTCGTTGCGGCGTTGCCGGAAGGCTCGGAGGACCCGGACCTGGACGAGCTCGCGCTGGTGGTCGACGATTACCGGGTGATCGCCGACCGCAGCCATCCGCTGCACCGCGCAGCGCAGTTGGACTATGCCGACCTGCTGGGGTTTCCCTGGGTCCTGCCCAGCCGCTCCACCTTCCTGGTCCGGCGGTTGGAAGTGATGATGCGGACGCACGGGCTGCCGCCGCCGCTGGCTGCAGTGGAAACGGATATAGTACCGCTGAAACTGGCGTTGATGCGCGGCTCGGAATATCTCAGCTTCCATGCCGTCGACCATCTCGCGTCTCTGGGCGAAGCGGGAATCTTGCCGCTCGGTCATGCCGAGGCAGGGTGGCCGCGACAAGCGGGCATCATCACCCGCCACGGCGTGGAGCACGATGCGGCGACGCGGCACCTTATCGACATCATAGTCTCAACCAGCAAATCGGCCGGACGTCGTTCGTAAGCTAGATCTGCCGGTCTCGCGCCTTGGACGCCAGCGAGGCAACGGTGTCGGAGCGACAAATTCCGGTACGATACCGAGCTCACGCATCTGCGACCTGACAACCGGGTCGTCCATGGCCGTGCGAAGCGCCGCTGTCAGATTTTCCCGGAACGTCGCGGGTATTCCCCGGGGCGCGATCCAGATATTGCTGGACCAGGCGACGATGCCGACACCCAGTTCCATTGCCGTGGGCACCCCCGTTCCTACGACCGGGAGGATATGGTCTTCGATCCTGTCCACTACCTGGCTTTGCTGGAG
>JAQCHR010000397.1 GCA_027619655.1 Pseudomonadota bacterium | reverse complement strand
GGTTTCGGTGGAGAGGTCCTCCTCGAAATGCGGGTCTTCGTGATAGACCACCGTGCCGGGGCCGACGGTGCGGTCGCCGATTTTGAACGTACCTTCCAGGATGTACCAGACCTGTGCGAAGTCGTGCCGGTGGCGCGGATGGAAGGCGCCGGGTTCGTAGCGCACAAAGCCGGAATTCGGCTCGCCCGGCCGTTCGGCGCGCGGGTGGAAGACCATCTTGCTGGATTGGCCGGCGAAGCGCAGGGTTTCCCAGTCCATGTCGTCGATATGGCGGTATTCGGGTCCGTGGTCGGCGGTCGGTCGGCTCATCTCCGGTTCTCCTGATCGGTTGGCGGGCGGTCAGCGGCGGGCGGCCTTCGCCCCGGCATACAGCACGGCATCCCGGCGTTCGGCATCCGCGGCGACGGCGGCGAAATCCGCCGGATCCAGCCGCGTGGCGGGCGGCGGCATCAGGCGGAAATTGCCATGGCGGTCCTCGCCGCTGATCAGCGAGACCTCGGTTTCCGGGCCCGCGGTGGATTTCATCGCCGGGACGATATAGCGGATCGCCGCGCCGATGCGGCGGTCAGCGGAGCCGTTCGGGCCGGAGGCATGGAAGAGATGGCCGTGATGGATCGACGCCTGGCCCGGCTGCAGCACCACGTCGATCGCGTCGGATTCATCCACCTCGACGGCGATTTCCTGGCCACGGGTCAGCAGGTTGTTGTCGGCGAAACTGTCCGCATGAGGCACGATGTTGCGGCCATGGCTGCCGGGGATAAAGCGCATGCAGCCGCTTTCCACGGTCGCCGGCGACAGCGCGACCCAGAGCGTCACCTCGTCCGCCTGGTCGAGTCCCCAATAGGTAAGGTCCTGATGCCAGCTGACGAAACTGGGCGTGTTCGCCTCCTTGATGAACAGCCCCGAACCCCAGAGGATCAGGTCCGGCCCCAGCACGGCGCTGGCGGCGGCGATCATCTTCGGGTGCCGGACCAGCCGGGCGAAGGACGGCAGCAGTCGCGCCGGATAGCCGCGCAACAGGCGCAGGTGCTGCTTGTCGGCGCGCACCGCATCCTCGGCCGCTTCCAGATCGGCGCGCAGTTCGGCCGCTTCTGCCGGCGAGAGGATGTCGAGCGGGAAAACATAACCGTCGCGGGCATAATCCGCGGTAATCGTGGGGGTTGATACGTTCATGACGCAGGTCTCCGGACCGGTTCGGGCAACATTGTAACGCTGGGGCGGAACTGTAGCGGCCCCGACCGGTCGCCGACAAGCCGCCAGATACTGCCCGGCGTCGGCACAACTTGAATTCCGTTCAGTTACAAGCCATTTTGCCGGCATGTCCCTTGCGCCGAAACCGACCCCGCCCTTCGCCGCGCTGCGCGCCTTTCACGCGGTGGCGACGCATGACCGCTATCGCGATGCGGCGGCGACGCTGGGCATTACGGAATCCGCAGTCAGTCACCAGGTGCGCAAGCTGGAGGCCTTTCTGCAGACGGCGCTGATGGACCGGTCGGGCCCGCGCGCCGTGCTGACCGATACGGGGCGGCGGTATTTCGAACAGATCGACCCGGCGATCCGGCAGATCCAGGCGGCGACGCAGGCGCTGCTGCCGGCCAGCGGGCGCAATACGGTGCGGCTGACCCTGCCGCCCTCGCTGGCGACGGCCTGGCTGATCCCCAAGCTGGGCGCCTTCGAGAAGGAAAACGCGGATACCGACCTCCAATTGATCACCACGACCCGGGTCATCGACCTGCGGCGCGACCAGGCCGATATGGCCATCCGGCTGGGCAAGGGGCACTGGCCCGGCATCGACGCAAGCTTCCTGCTGGAGGAAACCGCGATGCCGGTCTGCGCGCCGGGCTATTTCGAGCAGCTCGGCGGGGAAGCGGCGCCGGGCGGCAACCTGCCGCTGCAGGGCGCCCGGCTGATCATCAATGGCAGCTTTCCCGATGAATGGGAGGAATGGGCACGCGCCCGCGGCATGCCGCCACCGGACCTGAAAGGCGCAATCACGCTGGATTCGCTGGCCCAGGCGCTGCAGGTCGCCGAGGGCGGCCATGGTGTCGCCATGGGGCGCCGGCCCGTGGTCAACGACTGGCTGACCCGCGAAACGCTGATTGCCCCGTTCGGCAAGGCAGACCCGACAGGGGCGGGATATTACCTGTGCCGCGCCGCCGGCAAGACACCAACCGCCGCCGTACGCCGGCTGGAGCGCTGGCTGCAATCGGTCGCCACCGCGTAGCCCGCCCATGACTTGAATTATATTCAAGTCGTCGTGAAGCGAAGTCGCTGTAATACCGCCGCTGTTTCCCCCATCTTCCGCGTTAACGGATGGTCGCGGCATGGCCCGGCCCGAACAGGAGACACGATATGACCCAGCTTGCAGGCGAACGGCCCGCGGTCCGGCCCGAAGTCCGGTCGGCGCTGACCTTCATCACGCGGCAGAACACCAAGCCGTATTTCAACAGTTCCGCCCTGACCGGCGGGGCGCCCGAAATCTTCTTCGGCACCGAGGATCACAAGGTCACCGTGGAGGACATGCGCCCGATTGCGGATACGCTGTCCCTCGACGTGCAGGGGTTCGAGCTGATGACCAGTCCGACCGCCGTCGACGACCTGTATGACGACAGCGCGGTGGACACGGCCTATGCCGACGAACTGAAAGCGCTGCTGACCAGACGCTTCGGCGCGACCTCGGTGCATATTTTCGACGTTACCCGCCGGGCCGATGCCGGCGCGGGTGCGCCGAACCGGGACGGGCTGCGCGGCCCGGCCAACCGGGTGCATGTGGATTACACGGTGAAGAGCGGCCCGCAGCGGACCCGTGACGTGCTCGGCGATGCCGAAGCCGAACGGCTGTTCAAGGCCGGCGAGCATATCCTGCAGGTCAATGTCTGGCGGCCGATCAAGGGCCCGGTGCAGCGCTCGCCGCTGGCGCTGGCCGACGCCTCCAGCGTGAAGCCGGACGAACTGATCGCGACCGACCAGATCTTCCCGGACCGGGTCGGCGAAATCTACAATGTCGCCCATGCCTGGACGCAGCGCTGGTATTACGCCTCGGAAATGGAGCGCGACGAGATCCTGCTGATCAAGGGATGGGATTCCATCGCGGATGGCCGCGCCCAGTTCACCCCGCATGGCGCCTTCGCCCTGCCGGATACCGAAAACGCCCCGGCGCGCGAAAGCATCGAGGTCCGCACCCTCGTCGTCATCGAAAAGTAGTACCCGCGGGAATCCTGGCCGGATTTCCGTCAGTCGTCCGGCCAGATCACCGTGGCGGCGGCGAGTTCCGGCCAGCCGATCGGCGAACCGGCGATCGCGGCCGCTTCCGCGTCGGGCAGGGAGGCATCCCAGCGCCCGCCGATAAACCGTTGACCGGTCACCGCGTCCGCATCGCGCGAGCACAGCCAGGCGACCGGCGGCCCCATGACCGTCGGGCGCAGCATTTTCGATGTGTCCATGCCGGATTCCTTCGCGATGAAAGCGGTATCGGTCGGCCCGCCCGGCACCACCACATTGACCGTGATGCCGGTGCCCTTGAGTTCCTGCGCCCAGGCGGCCGAGCCCGCCTCCAGCGCCGCCTTGCTGGCGCCATAGGGCATATTGCGCAGCATGGTGAAGAAGCTGGTGGTCACATTGATGATACGGCCCCAGCCGCGCTGCTTCATGCCGGGCAGTGCCGCGCGCATCATCTGCAGCGGCCCCTCTGTATTGACCGACATGAACTTTCCCCAGACTTCCGGCGTCAGTTCCTCGATGGTCAGCAGGTTCTTCTCGCCATCCGGGCGGATCCTGCTGGCGCCGAAGCCGGCGCGGCTGACGACGATATCCACCTGCCCGAACGCATCCGACACCTTGCCGACC
>JAQCHR010000396.1 GCA_027619655.1 Pseudomonadota bacterium | reverse complement strand
TCTTCCTGGGCGGGCCGCCGCTGGTGAAGGCGGCGACGGGCGAAATCGTCACGTCGGAAGACCTCGGCGGGGCGGACCTGCATTCGCGCACCTCCGGCGTGACCGACCATATCGCCAATGACGATGCGCATGCGCTGTCGATCTGCCAAAGCATCGTCGCCAACCTGAACCGGACCAAGCGGGTGGATATGGCGTTGCGCGAACCGCGTGATCCGCTTTATCCGGCCGAGGAACTCTATGGCATCGTCAACGCCGACCCGCGCAAGCCCTATGACGTGCGCGAAATCATCGCCCGCGTCGTCGATGGCAGCGAGTTCGACGAATTCAAGCAGCTCTACGGCACCACGCTGGTCTGCGGCTTCGCCCATCTGCACGGCTATCCGGTCGGGATCGTCGCGAATAACGGCATCCTGTTTTCCGAATCGGCGCTGAAGGGCGCGCATTTCATCGAACTGTGCTGCCAGCGCGGCATCCCGCTGATCTTCCTGCAGAATATTTCCGGCTTCATGGTCGGGCAGAAATACGAAGCGGGCGGCATCGCCAAGGACGGCGCCAAGCTGGTCACCGCCGTCACCTGCGCCAATGTGCCGAAATTCACCATGATCATCGGCGGGTCGTTCGGCGCCGGGAATTACGGCATGTGCGGCCGCGCCTTCGGCCCGCGCATGCTGTGGATGTGGCCGAATGCGCGGATTTCCGTCATGGGCGGGACGCAGGCGGCCAGCGTGCTGGCGACCGTCCGCCGCGACGCGATGGAAGCCAAGGGCGATGCGTGGAGCACCGAGGACGAGGCGGCCTTCAAGGCGCCGATCCTCGAACAGTATGAACGCGAGGGGCATCCCTATTACGCCACCGCCCGGCTGTGGGATGACGGGGTGATCGACCCGGCGCAGACGCGTCAGGTGCTGGCGCTCGGCATTTCCGCCGCGCTAAACAAACCGGCCGAACCGACGCGGTTCGGCGTCTTCCGGATGTAACGAAGAAGAAACCGAAACATGAATGACGATATCCTGCTGTGCGAAACCGACGGGCGCGGCGTCGCCACGGTGACGCTGAACCGGCCCGAGATCCACAACGCGCTGAACGGCGAACTGATCGCGGCGCTGACCGCAACCTTCGTGCGGCTGGATGCCGACGATACGGTGCGGACGGTGATCCTGACCGGGGCGGGGAAGAGCTTTTCCGCCGGGGCGAACCTGAATTACATGAAGCAGGCGGCGGGGCAGAGCGAGGCGGAGAACCTGGCCGATGCCCGCAAGGTCGCGGCCATGTTCCACGCGCTGAACACCATGCGCCACCCGACCGTGGCGCGGGTCAACGGGGCGGCCTATGCGGGCGGCACCGGGCTGATCGCCTGCTGCGATATCGCGGTCGGCGCCGACCACGCGCAATTCGCGGTAACGGAGGTACGGATCGGCATCGCGCCCTCGACCATCAGCCCCTACCTGCTGGCGGTGATGGGGCCGCGCGCGGCGCGGCGCTACTGGCTGACGGCGGAACGGTTCGGCGTGGCGGAAGCCCTGCGCTACGGGTTGCTGCACGATGCCGCGCCGGCGGCGGAACTCGATGCGGCGGTCGCGGCGGTGGTGGACAACCTGCTGTTGGGCGGCCCCGGCGCCATCGCTTCCTGCAAGGCGCTGGCGCAGCAGTTGCACGGCCCGGTGACGGCGGAAATGCGCGAGCGGACCGCGGCCGGCATCGCCCGCATCCGCGCGACGGATGAAGGCCGCGAGGGGCTGAGCGCCTTCCTGGAAAAACGCAAGCCCTCCTGGCAGGCGGAGGTGTTGTCATGAATGACGAACCGGTTGTTCTTTGCGATATCGACGCGCGCGGCGTGGCCACGGTCACGATCAACCGCCCCCGGGTCAACAACGCCTATAATGGCGAGGTCGTCGATGCGCTGCTCGACGGCGCGCTGGCGCTGGGCGCGAATCCCGATGTGCGGCTGGTCGTGATCCGCGGCAATGGCCGCCATTTCCAGGCCGGCGCAGACCTGAAATGGCTGAAGGCCGTATCGGCCCTGTCGGTCGAGGAAAATATCGAGGTGTCGCGCCGCACGACGAACGCGATCCGCTATCTGGATGAATGTCCCAAGCCGACCCTGGCGCTGGTGCATGGCGGCTGTTTCGGCGGCGGCACCGGCATCGCGGCCGCCTGCGATATCGTCATCGCCTCGGAAGATGCGGTGTTTTCCATCGCCGAGGCGCGCTGGGGCGTCATGGCGGGGCCGATCTTCCCCCAACTAAACGCGGCGATGGGCGCGCATAACGTCCGCCGATACGCGCAGACCTGCGAACGGTTCGACGCGGCGGAAGCGCGGGAGATGGGGTTCGTGCATGAGGTCTGCCCGACCGGCGGGCTGGATGCGGCGGCGGCGCCCGTGATCGCGGCGATCCTGTCGAACGGCCCCCAGGCTGTGACCACGACCAAGGCGCTGATCCGCGACATGGCGGGGCTTGATGTCGATGCGGCGGCGGCGGAATCGCTGGCGCGCGGACACGCCGCGAAACGCCTGTCCGGGGAAGCATCGGAAGGGCTTACCAGCTTCGCCGAAAAACGGGAAGCCGCATGGTACCCGGGAGCCGCATCATGACGGAATCAGTCATCGAAACCCGCGATTCACGCGGCGTTGTCACGCTGACAATCAACCGGCCGGCGCAGCGCAATGCGCTCGACGCCACTGTCATCGAGGCGGTGACGGCGGCGTTCGTCCGTATCAGCGGCGATTCGGCGATCCGTGCCGTCGTGATTGCCGGGGCAGGACCGGTGTTCTGCGCCGGTGTCGATTTCGACTGGCTGCGACGCGCGCAGTCCCAGGACGCGGCGGCGAACCGCGCGGATACGGATTCGCTCGCGGCCATGTACCGGGCCGTCGATTGCTGTACGCGGCCGGTGATCGCGAAGGTGCAGGGCGGGGCCTGGGCCGGCGGATGCAGCCTGCTTGCGGCCTGCGATGTGGTGGTGGCGGGGGAGGGCGCGCGTTTCGCCATTACCGAGGCGCGGATCGGGCTGACGCCGTCGCTGATGCTGCCCTACATGATGGGCCGGCTCGGGTTGCGTCAGATTCGCCGCTACTGCCTGACCGGTGAGGTTTTCGATGCGGAAACCGCGCGACAGATCCGCCTTGTCAGCACTGTGGTGCCGGATCCGAATCTGGAGTCGGCGGTGGCGGGCGTTGTCGATGCGCTGCTGCATTGCGCGCCGGAGTCGCTGGTTCAGACCAAGGCGCTGGTGCGGGAATGGACCCGTCCGCCCGTGACAGCCGCCGCCATTGCCCTGTCGGCCGAGGCCTTTGCGCGGGGCCGCGGCGGCGATGAAGCCCGCGAGGGGCTGGACGCCCGTACCGGCCGGCGGAACCCGGGCTGGGCCGCCGGCGCGGGCTGAACGGGGTCAGTTCGGGAAAACGTCGTTTCCGAACCGCTCGGTGAATTTCCACGCCATATTGAAGGGGAAATGGGAATTGCCGGTATCCCCTGTGCCGGCCTGAGCGAAACTGCGGGCGGCGGGATTGTTGCCGCCGCCTGTCGGGACCGGCGTGAATCGCGTGTTCTGCCGGGTGGTAATGCCGCGAATCCGGATATTGCCCAGCAGGTCCTCGACCTGCGCTTCGGAATAGGCTGGGCCGCCCGCCTTGCCGCAACTGTAGCCGAACAGCACCTTGCTGTTGCGGTGGTGGGGATCGTCCTGGCGTGCATCCCATTCATTGGCGAAGCCGACGCAGGGGCGGTTGATATCCGCCAGAGTGAAGTGCTGGTATAAATAGGCGCCAAGCGCGGTACCGAGCTGGCCTTTTTCGCCCCAGGAAATATTGTGATTGCGCGCGATGTTCCAGGTTTCCACCATCCGGCGCAAATT
>JAQCHR010000395.1 GCA_027619655.1 Pseudomonadota bacterium | reverse complement strand
ACGATGGTATCGACCATGCCGCCGTAATACCCGGCCAGCCCGCCGATGGTCAGCCCCATGATGAAGCTGATGATGATGCCGATCAGCCCGACGGTCAGCGATATTCGCGCGCCGTACAGAATACGGCTCAACACGTCACGTCCCAGCCGGTCGGTTCCCAGCAGGAAGAGCTGCTGGCCTGCCGCGGGGCAGAACAGATGGAAGGTGCCGGGAAACAGGCCCCAGAATTCATATTCGGCGCCATTGTAGTCATTCCCGGTACAGAAAAACCGGATCGGCTGCACGCGGGACGTATCCTCCGCATAGGTCCATTGCAGTTGCTCCATGTTGAGGCTGGGCGTCATGCCATAGACAAAGGGGCCGACGAAGTTGCCCTCATGGAACAGGTGCACCGACTGCGGCGGCGCATACAGATACTCGGTATTGCGGGTATGCAGGTTGTAGGGCGACAGGATCTCGCTGATCACGATCGACAGGTAGACCAGCAGCAGGAAGACTCCGCTGACGACGGCCAGTTTGTGGCGCTTCAGCTTCCACCACATCAGCCGCCATTGGGACGCCATGTAGAAGCGTTCCTGCTCCGGCGACAGGGTGACCAGCGTGTTCGGGTCGAATTCGGCCTTGTTGACGTAATGGGGAATCGGCGAATCGGTCATCGCGTGCCTCCTCCGCCAATCCGGATACGCGGATCCAGCATGGCCAGCGCCAGGTCGGAAATCAGGGTACCGATCACGGTCAGCGTCGCCAGGAACATCAGGAATGACCCGGCAAGATACATGTCCTGGCTCTGCAACGCGTCCAGCAGCATCGGGCCCGTGGTCGGCAGCGACAGCACGATGGAAACGATCGCGGCGCCGGATATGACTTCCGGCAGCAGATTGCCGATATCGGCGATGAAGGGATTCAGCGCCATGCGCAGCGGGTATTTCAACAGCGCCCGGCCGGGCGGCAGCCCCTTGGCGCGCGCCGTGGTGACATACTGCTTGTGCAATTCATCCAGCAGGTTGGCGCGCAGCCGCCGGATCATGCCGGCTGTGCCCGACGTGCCGATGACGATAACCGGCACCCAGAGATGCTCCATCACGGATATGAACTTGTCCATGGTCCAGGCCTGATCGATGAATTCCGGATCCATCAGGCCGCCGATCGACGTGCCGAAATACCTGTAGGCGAGCCATTGCAACACCAGCGCCAGCAGGAAATTCGGTGTCGCCAGGCCAAGGAAGCCGAGAAAGGTCAGGCTGTAATCGCCGATACTGTATTGCCGGACGGCGGAATAGACGCCGATGGGGAAGGCCATGATCCAGGTGAACAGGATCGTCGTGAAGGAAACGATAAAGCTGAGCGAAAGCCGGTCGCCAATGACTTCCGAAACCGGCCGGCTGTACTCGAAGGAATAACCGAGATCACCCTGCAGCAGGCCGAAGACCCATACGAAATACTGCTCCCACATTGGCTTGCCGAAGCCGTACTGTTCCTTGATGAACTCCAGTTTTTCCTTATCCACGGCTTCGCCGCGGCTTTGCAGCTCGTTCATATAGGTGGTGAAATAATCCCCGGGCGGCAGCTGGATAATGACGAAGACCAGTGCGCTGATGATGATCAGCGTCGGGATCATGACGAGAAGTCGGTGGATGACATACCCAAACATTCAGCTATGCCCTGCCCTATCTGCTCGCGGTTTCTTCGGCGAACCAGAAACTGTCGGGCTCGTAAATACCAAAATGCGCACCGGGGTCCCAGTTGTAGATGCCTTTTTCCGGGACGTTTCGAAGCGTGTCCCGGACGACGATAGGCTGCAGCACGCCTGATATCAGGCCGATGGTGAAGACCTGCTCCGCATTGATTGAAAGCATCTCGTGCCAGATCTTCCGGCGGTCCGCGGTATTGGTCGACTGGTACCACTGCTGGCGCAGGTCGGCCAGCCGCGCGGCTTCCGGCATGTCGATGGCCTCACCCATCCGGCCCATGGTTTCCGCATACTGGCCCCATTTCGGCCACTGGTAATGGACCTGATGGATTGGCGCGAGGCTTTCCGGGTCCATATCCGCATTCGGAACCCCGTTCTCGAGACCCGATGAGATCGACATGATGGTGTCGCCTGCGTAAATCCGGTTGCGCATCACCTCGCGCTGCGACGGCTTCGTCAGCAGCTTGACTCCGGCCAGCGCCAGGCTGTCCGTCATCAGTTCCAGGACATCCGCCTCTTCGGTGCTTTCCCCGGTCGACTCGACAATGATTTCCAGCGGCCGCCCGTCGGGTAGCAGCCGGACGCCCCGGTCGTCGCGGCCGGTCAGGCCGATTTCGTCCAGCAGCCGGTTCGCGGCTGCGATGTCAAACTGCGCCCAGGCCTTCTGGTACTTTTCCTTGAACAGGGGGCTTTCCGGCAGCACTGTATTCTGCGACGGCAGCGCCAGCCCGTAATAGATCACCTGATTCAGTTCGAACCGATCGATCCCCATTGAAATGGCGCGGCGGAACCGCACATCCCGCAGCAGTTTGCGCCAGACCGGGTCATTGGCGTTCAGGTTGGGAAACAGCGTCAGGTGCGACCCGTTGGCGATCCGCCACAGATAGGTCGAATACCGGCTCTTCTGCTCGTTCCGTTTCAGGAAGGTGAAATTGTCGAACCGCAAATAACGCGCCTGCAGGTCGGACTGGCCGGTGCCGACCTTGGCCGGGATGATCTTGCCGCTGGCGATGTTCATCACGACGCTGTCGATATAGGGCAACTGCCGTCCTTCCGGATCGACTTTGTGATAATAAGGATTGCGGACGAAAACGAACCGCTCCGCCGGCCCGTCCGTCGTGTTGATCCATGGCTGGAGCGACGGCAGGTTTATGTTCTGGTTCCTGTACTGGTGGTCTTCCTTGTTGTGCAGCGCTGCCCAGTTGCGCTGGCCCTGTTCCCGGGCCCTTTCGTTCAGTTCCGTTTCATCGACATAGCGCGCATGAAACTGTTTCAGGTAATGCGAGGGGCGGTAGATATAGAGCGGCGTGGCGCCGGCGAGCGCCGGCAGGAAGGCCGGGTTTGGTTTCGACCATTCGTAGCGAATGGTCGTTGCGTCGATAATGGTGACCTTCGGCAATTCGGATTCGACCCGCAGAATCGTGCTTGGCCCCGTTGGCGACAGGAATTCGTTGTTGGCGACATCTTCCCAGAAATACCGGAAATCCTCGGTCGTGAAGGGCTTGCCATCCGACCATTTGTGACCTGGCCGCAGATGCATCGTGAAGGAACGCCCGTCTTCGATATCCACCCGTGCCAGTATATCGGGCACCAGTTCCAGGTCCCGGTCGAACTTGACCAGCCGGGCATAGCCGTACACCACCATCAGCCGCACATCCTTGGCGCCGGCCATGATGGTATTGATAACACCGCCGTGCCGCCCGATCGTCTGCCCGGTCTTGTCCATAGGCGCGACCAGGGGGCGCTGGGGCAGCCGCTCTGCCACCGGTGACAGCTCGCCGCTTTCGACCAGCGGCGCCAGGACCGGCGTTTCCATATAATTCATGGCGGAAACGCCGCCCGGGATGGCGATCGCGGCAATCGCGACAGCGCAGTGTTTTAACCAGCGTCTCATGACATCCACGCTCCAAGATCGGCGTCCGGCAGGGTGCGGACCGAATGGCCTGCACCGATATTGCGCAGGACCGGACGGTCGATTCCGTTTTCGGTAAAAGGGGCCGGCCAGGCGGCAGGCGCCGAGGCGCGGTCTTCCAGAATGGCCGAAAAGTCCAGCGTCTTGTCCGGGTTGGGATCCGGTACGGCGCGCAGCAAGGCTTTGGTATAGGGATGCACCGGGTTACGGAACAGTTCGGCGCAGGGTGCCGTTTCGACAAGCCGCCCCTGGCACATCACCG
>JAQCHR010000394.1 GCA_027619655.1 Pseudomonadota bacterium | reverse complement strand
CGGGTGGCGCTGGCGCGCGCCTTTGCGGCCGGGCCGCGGCTGCTGCTGGCGGATGAACCGACCGGCAACCTGGACCACGATACCGGCAACTCGATTGTCGACCTGATGTTCCGGATGTCGGCGGTGCACGGCACGACGCTGATCCTGATTACCCATGAACCCGCGCTCGCGCGGCAATGCGCGCGGCAGATCCGGCTGGAGGACGGGCTGATCGTCGCCGATAGCGGGGCGCCGGTCGCCGCGGGAGCGGGCAGCGCATGAACAACCTGCGGCTGGCCTGGCGGCTCGCGCGGCGCGAACTGCGCGGCAGCATGCGCAGTTTCCGGATATTCCTGCTCTGCCTGGCCACCGGCGTCGCCGCCATCGCGGCCATCGGGTCGCTGTCCGAGTCACTGAATTCGAGCATGCGGACCGATGCGCGCGCCATCCTGGGCGGCGATATCGACCTGCGCCTGTCGCAATTTCCGGCAAGCGAGGAACAAATCGCCTGGCTGAACGGCCAGGGGCGCGTATCGAACGTGATCCAGATGCGCTCCATGGCGCGCGCGGAAGAAAGCCATGCGCTCATCGAACTGAAAGCGGTGGATGACGCCTATCCCCTGTTCGGGAACGTCGTTCTGACGCCGGCCATGTCCCTGCCGGACGCGCTGGCCCGGCAGGGCGGCGACTGGGGCGCTGTGGTCGAAGCGGGACTGCTGGCCCGGCTGGGGCTCAATGTCGGCGACCGGATGCAGATCGGCGACGCCTGGTACCGCATCGCCGCGACGCTGACGCGCGAGCCGGACCAGGCGGGGCGGGGGCTGGCCTTCGGGCTTCGGGTCATCGTCAGCGGCGCCGGGCTGGAGGCCAGCGGGCTGGTCACGCCGGGCAGCCTGATCCGCTACCACTACCGAATCGGCCTTCCCCGGCAGGATATGGTTTCCGAATGGCGGGTGCAGCTGGACGAACGTTTCCCGGAGGCGGGGTGGCGGGTGCGCGATACCCGCAACGCATCGCCGGGGCTGGGCCGCGCCGTGGACCGGATTTCCGTATTCCTGGTCGTGATCGGGCTGACGGCGCTGCTGGTCGGCGGCGTCGGCGTGGGGAATTCGGTGCGGGCCTTCCTGCTGTCCCGGACCCAGACCATCGCGACGCTGAAATGCCTTGGCGCGTCCGGAAGTACAATTTTCTACGTCTATCTGATCCAGGTCATGCTGCTGGCATCGGCCGGCATCGCTGCCGGACTGGTGGTTGGCGCTTTGCTGCCGCTGGCCGCTGGAGCGATCCTCGCCGGTCGTCTGCCTATCGACCCGGAATTCGGTGTCTTCGTCCGGCCGCTGGCGCTGGCCGCGCTGTTCGGTTTCCTGGTCACCTTCACGTTTTCCTACTGGCCGCTGGCCCGCGCGCGCGCCATTTCGGCGGCGACGCTGTTCCGGCACCTGATTTCGGCGGAAGGGCGGTTGGGTTGGCGCGCCGGCATGGTCATGGCCGGTCTCGTGGTCCTGCTGGCGGTCGTGGTCATTGCCAGCGCCGATGACCGGCGGTTGGCCATCTATTTCGTGGCCGGCGCGACCGTGGCGATGGCGGCATTCCGGTTGTCGGCGAGCGCCATCCAGAAACTGGCGGCGCGGCTGCCGCATATCCGGCAGGCGCATCTGCGCCTCGCGGTCGCCAGCCTGCACCGGCCGGGCGCGCCGACGGCCGCGATTTCCACTTCCCTCGGCATGGGGTTGACGGTCCTGATCGCAGTGGCGCTGGTCGAGGGCAACCTGTCCCGGCATCTGGGCGATGCGTTGCCGAAACAGGCGCCGGGCCTGTTCTTCATCGACATCCAGTCCGACCAGGCCGAAGGGTTTGACCGGCTGGCGGCGGAAACGCCCGGTATCGACCATCTGCGGCGGGTGCCCATGCTGCGCGGCAGGATTACCGCGATCGGCGGCACCCCGGTGGACCAGTTCCGTGCACCGGCCAATTACGGCTGGGTCCTGCGCGGCGACCGGGGGCTGACCTGGGCCCGCGAAGCGCCCGGCGAAGGCAGCGAAATGGTCGAGGGCACATGGTGGCCCGCCGATTACAGCGGCCCGCCGCTGGTGTCCTTCGATGAAGGGGCCGCGCGCGCCTTCGGCATCGGCACCGGCGACAAAATCACGCTGAACGTACTGGGGCGGGAATTCGAAGCTGAAATCGCCAATCTGCGCCGGATCGACTGGGACAGTTTCTCGATCAATTTCGTCATGATCCTGTCGCCGGGGGTGCTGGACGGCGCGCCACAGTCGCAGATCGCGACCGTCCGCGCCGACGATCCCGCCCGCGAAGTGGCGCTGGAAGACGCGGTCGTGGGCCAGTTCCCGAATATTACGGCGATCCGGGTGCGGGAAATCCTCAACCGCCTGCGCGACGTCGTCGGCAATCTCGCGACCGCAATCCGGTCCGTTGCCGGTGTCGCCATCGTAACCGGGCTGCTGGTGCTGACCGGGGCGATCCTGGCCAGCCGCAAACAGCGGATCTACGACGCCGTCGTCCTCAAGGTGCTGGGCGCGACGCGGCGGGATGTCTTGCTGGCCTTTCTGATCGAATTCGGGCTGCTGGGGTTCGCGACAGCCGTCATCGCCGGGATTGTCGGCACGGCGGCGGCCTGGGGAATCGTGACGCGGCTTATGCAGGCGGAATGGATATTCCTGCCCGGCGCCGTCATCGCAACGGCGCTGGCCTGCCTGGCGGCGACCGTCATCGTCGGGACTGCCGGAACCTGGTCGGCGCTTGGCCGGAAGGCCGCGCCGCTGCTGCGGAACGAATAGGATTAATCATTGGTAAAAAAAGGGGCTATCCGGTTGAAATTCCGGCGGGACACCCCGATATTACATCCGAGTTGAACTTTCAGATTGCTCAAAGGGGGCAGAAATGGCTTTGACGCCAAGGCAACGTACGATTTCCATGGGCACTGGCGCCACGAGCCGTGCCGATATCGATGAGGGTCTGCGGAGCTATATGCTCCGTGTTTACAACTATATGTCGATCGGCCTGGCCCTGACAGGGGTCGTGGCCTTTACGGCGGCGACCTCACCGGCGATTCAGGACGCGCTGTATACGCGCTCCGCGACCGGCGGCTTGCAGCCGTCGATCCTGGGATGGATCGTGACCTTCGCGCCGCTGGCCTTCGTGTTCATGATCGCGCCGGCCATGCGGCGGTTCAGCGCGCCGACGGTACAGCTTCTGTTCTGGGCCTTCGCCGGCCTGATGGGCCTGTCGCTGACGCATATCTTCCTGACCTATACGGGCACGAGCATCGCGCGGGTGTTCTTCATCACCGCCAGCGTCTTTGCCGCCATGAGCCTGTATGGCTACACCACCAAGCGTGACCTGAGCGGCCTGGGCAGTTTCCTGTTCATGGGGCTGATTGGCATCGTGATCGCCAGTGTGGTGAACATCTTCCTGCAGTCCAGCATGATGCACTTCATCATCTCGATTGTCGGTGTTCTGGTCTTCGTCGGGCTGACCGCCTACGACACGCAGAACATCAAATCGGAATACGATGTCAGCGACAGCGGCGATGTCGCGCGGAAAAAGGCGATTTACGGGGCGTTGCGCCTGTATCTCGACTTCATCAACCTCTTCATCATGATGTTGCACCTGTTCGGCAACCGCGAATAGTACCAGGTCCCCGCATGGGGATGCGAACCGCCCGGACCAGAAAATGGTCCGGGCGGTTCTGTTTTCGGGCCGACCCTGTATTCGACGCCGTAGTTTGCCGTAACATTGGCGCGACATGATCCTGCTGTTTACCGATTTCGGCTTCGAGGGCCCGTATGTGGGGCAGATGAAGGCCGTGCTTGCGGCCGCGGCGCCGGATGAAACCGTCATCGACCTGATGCACGATGCGCCGCGG
>JAQCHR010000393.1 GCA_027619655.1 Pseudomonadota bacterium | reverse complement strand
ACCTGACCGTTTCCTTCGAGATGAAGGAGGCGCGCTACAAGGCGCGGCAGAAGGAATTGATCGAGTCCTGGGGACGAAATGTCCGCTATGGCGATATGGGGATGGATCTGGCCGACGATACCGATGCCGATAACGAGGATGACGCCGCAAAGCTGCCGCAACCTGCCAACGCCGAGTAGGCGGGGCGTCGCCCGGAAAGATGCGGGGCATCAATCCGGACGCGCGGGTGGCACGATATCAATGCCGACGTGTGGTTACTTTGTGGCGGCGATGCTGCCCATGGCGAGCTGCTGCTCGACGGCTGCATTACGGATCGCCTTCTGCAGTTTCTCGAACGCACGGACTTCGATCTGGCGGACCCGTTCGCGGCTGATATTGTAGACTTGGCTCAGCTCCTCAAGGGTCGAGGGCTCGTCCTTGAGGCGGCGTTCATTGAGGATGAAGCGCTCCCGCTCGTTCAGTGTTTCGAGCGCGTTCTGCAATAACTCGCGCCGCTTGTCCATTTCCTGGGTTTCGGCAACGACCGTTTCCTGGCTGTCGGATTCGTCTTCCAGCCAGTCCATCCATTCCCCGTCACCATCCGCCCTAAGCGGCGCGTTCAGCGAATGGTCGCCGCCCGCCATGCGCTGGTTCATCGATACGACATCGGTTTCGGGAACGTTCAGTTCCTCGGATATCTTCTTCACGACTTCCGGCGTCATGTCGCCGTCGTTGATTGCCTGCAGCCGGCCCTTCAGCTTGCGCAGGTTGAAGAAAAGTTTCTTCTGGGACGCCGTCGTGCCGATCTTTACCAGCGACCAGGAATGCAGGATGTACTCCTGGATCGAGGCCCGGATCCACCACATCGCATAGGTCGCCAGCCGGAAGCCGCGTTCCGGGTCGAACCGTTTTACCGCCTGCATCAGTCCGATATTGCCTTCCGAAATCAGCTCGTTCATAGGCAATCCGTAACCGCGATACCCCATGGCGATCTTGGCGACGAGCCGCAGATGGCTTGTCACCATCCTGTGCGCCGCCTCGACGTCGTCATGATCCTGGTAGGACTTCGCCAGCATGTACTCCTCGTCCTGGGTCAACATCGGGAACGCGCGGATGTTTTCGAGATAACGCTGCAGGTTACCTTCGGGACTGATCGCCAGGGTAGGGAGGGTGGCCATGGTGACGGTACTCCTGTGTTACTTGCCCCAAACACTCTCCCGCGACGGGGAGAAAGAAGATGAAGCAGAATATAGATGCATATTTAATCCTTTCTTACCTGAATTCAAGAGTTTTCCACAAAAATAATGTATTATTCTAGGTGCCACTTGTACCCTTCAGGGTTTCAATCAAGGCCATGATATCAGGCGGTAATTCGGAGACCAGCCGAATTTTCTTGCCGCTGACCGGATGGTCAAAACCGATAACATGTGCGTGTAGTGCCTGGCGGTCAAAACGGCGAACGATGGCGGCGCCTTCCGGCGACAGGCGCGATCGCCGGCCGGGATTACGGCCGCCATATAGCGGGTCGCCAACGATCGAATGGCCGATATGCGCGCAGTGCACCCGGATCTGGTGGGTGCGTCCGGTTTCAAGCCGGCACCGCAAAACACTGGCGTTCAGGCCCAGCCGGCGGTCAACCCCATAATGGGTAACAGCCGTTTTGCCGCTGCCGGCGGGCACCACCGCCATTTTCTTCCGGTTGCCCGGATTGCGCCCGATATTGCCCGCCACCGTCCCGGTCGGCGGTACCGGAATTCCCCAGGCAACAGCAATATATTCGCGGTCGATCGAATGCGCCTCGAACTGCGCCGCCAGGCCGGCATGGGCCGCATCGTTCTTGGCGACGACCAGCAGGCCGCTGGTGTCCTTGTCGATCCGGTGCACGATTCCCGGGCGCCGAACGCCGCCGATGCCCGACAGGCTGTCGCCGCAATGGGCCAGCAGGGCGTTGACGAGAGTGCGGTCCTGGTTGCCGGGGGCGGGGTGAACGACCATGCCGGCCGGCTTGTCGACGATCAGCAGGTCGTCATCCTCGTAGCGGATATCGAGGGCAATGGCTTGCGCCGCAATATGCGTCGGCGCCGCATCGGGGACGGCGGTCGTCAGGGTTTCGCCCGGTTTGACCCGGTAGGAGGGCTCCGTTATCGTCCGCGCGCCGGACCGTACCGCGCCGGATTCGATCAAGACTTTCAGCCTTGTTCGTGATAATGCGGGAAAGGCGCGGGCCAGCAGCCGGTCGAGCCGGTTGCCGGCATCGCTTTCGCAAACCGTATGGGACAGCAACTCTTGCGTCATCGTCCAGTGACCTGCCCGTTTATCCTGTTTTCAGCATTGAAGCGGAACTCATAGCATGCGCGCGCTGCAAGCCCTTGTCGTTTCCATGGCGGTCCTGATTTTTATTGCCATGGGGTTCCTTGTCTACGGCCTGATGACCAGGACCGACCTGGCGGATAACGCGGTTTCCGGGCACCCGCCAGTTGTGGGGCAGGGCTTCGGCATCATCGACTCCGCGCTGCCGGCCGGAGCGGCGATTGCCGGCGCGGAGGTTGCGGAGGGCCGGATTGTGGTCCGAGTGCAACTGGCAGGCGGCGGCGAGGAAATCCGTGTCTTCGATCTGGCCAGCGGTGCCGCCATGGGGACGCTCCGGCTGGTTCCCGCACCATGACCGGCTGGAATTTCTGCAGCGACAATACCGCCGGGGCATCGCCGGAAATCCTGGACGCGCTGGTCCGGGCCGGTCGGGCCGGGGCGAAGATGCCCTATGGCGCGGACCCGCTGTCGCAGGAGGTCGAAAAGCGGCTGGCGGATATCTTCGAAACCGATCTGACTGTCTGTTTTGTCGCCACGGGTACGGCGGCGAATTCGCTGGCGCTGGCGGCGCTCTGCCCACCCTATGGCGCGATCTATTGCCACAGGGACAGCCACGTCAATGTGGACGAATGCAACGCCCCGGAATTCTTCACCGGCGGCGCGAAGCTGGTGGCGCTGGACGGGCCGGACGGCAAGCTGGACGCCGGAGCGCTGGAAAGGGCATTGGGACAGGGCTGGGCCGGCGTCGAGCACCATGCGCAGCCGGCGGCGGTCAGCCTGACCCAGGCGAGCGAGGCCGGCACGGTCTACCGCCCGGACGAGACCGCTGCGATTGCGGAGGTCTGCCGCGGTCACGGGCTGGGCTTGCATGTGGATGGCGCGCGCTTCGCCAATGCGCTGGCGATGCTGGGTTGCACCCCGGCGGAGGCCAGTTGGCGCGCCGGGGTCGATGTGCTGTCCTTCGGCGCGACCAAGAACGGTGCGCTCGCCGCCGAGGCGGTGCTGTTTTTCCGCCCGGACGATGCAGCGGGGTTCCGCTACCGCCGCAAGCGCGCGGGGCATCTGGTATCGAAAATGCGCTTCGTTTCAGCCCAGCTCGATGCCTATCTGGATAACGGGCTGTGGCTGGCCAATGCGTCCCACGCCAATGCGATGGCCGCGCGGCTGGCGGACGGGCTGCGCGGTATCGCCGCGGCCCGCTTCAACCATCCGGTAGAAGCAAACGAGCTCTTCGTCAGCATGCCGCCGGCCATCCGCGAAGGCCTCGCAGCCGACGGCTTCGCGTTCTATCCCTGGGCCGCGGGCGGGCCGGACTGCGTGCGCCTCGTTACCGCTTTCGACACCCCGGCGACCGCCGTCGATGCCTTCATCGCCAGCGCGCGCCGCCATGCGGGCGGCGGCTGACCGGATGGGAAATGCAAAACAGTTGCGGCTTTGCGTGGCCGTTGCTAGAAGAGGCTCCCGGTCACGTCCCCATCGTCTAGTGGCCTAGGACGCTGCCCTCTCACGGCGGTAACAGGGGTTCGAATCCCCTTGGGGACGCCAATATTTTCAATTAGTTATGGTATTATTGCGCTTCGG
>JAQCHR010000392.1 GCA_027619655.1 Pseudomonadota bacterium | reverse complement strand
CGGAGAACGCAGAAGCCGTTATCGCCATTATGGTAGGTGACGCGTTCGACCAGACCGGCAAGCACTTCCTGCGGTGGCGATGGGGTATCCGAGCCGGCAGGTTTCACTGTCGCGACCTCCGCCAGCCCGCCGATTGCGCATCTTCCTCCGAACAGAACCAACGCTGACCACGGTTCTCATCGATCCGGGCCTGCTCGTACCAACGACCGCCTGGCATATGGTAGATCTTGTCACCATGGCGGTTGATGTTGCCCTTGATGTCGCAGCCATCGACCGTCGTCTGGTTCGCGGGCTGTAACCGTTCGCCACGCCGCCACTTCGAGGGCTCGATGAAGCGGCCAGCCCATAATCCCGTTTTCTCGGCCTGGGCAGCGCTTTCGTCGTCGACGTAGTCCCGCGAGTATTGACGGTAGGCGATGGCCCAACCCTGGCGAACCATCCAGGCGTTGATGTCTACGTTACCAAGGCTGCACACGGCGACGATCCGCTTGTAGTGATCGATATCGCGATGTTCGCATCGGACCGTCGCCCGCCCGATCTTGTCGGCGAGCGCCAGAGCGGCCTGCTGGCCGCACCGGTACTGTTTGCCGTCCTTCTCACAAAATTGCCCGGATTCGGGTGCGTCGATCCCGTGCAGCCGTATGCGCTGGCCGTGGATTTCGAGCGTATCGCCGTCGATGACGCTGGCGATCCCCACAATAGGCGACTGCACGAACGCGCTCGCGACGCCGGCCGTTGCAGCCAGGAACACGGCTATGAGCAACCACCGCGTCATCGGCCGATCCGGGGCGGCTCGTCGACTTCATCGGCTTCGCCGGTCTCGCCGTGCACTTCTTCCCGAATGACTCTTTCGGTGATCTCAGACAGATAGGCGGTCAATGCGGCGCTGAGTTCTTCGAACTCCGGCCACAGCACCTCGTCGACGAAACTCTTCGGCGCCCGGATGATGATGGTTTGTCGATGCATCCGGCGATATCGGAAGGGATGAAGCCCGTAGCGACGGCAGAGCGCGACGAACAACTGTCGCGACCACATGTCAGGGATCGAGAACTTCACCTCGATTGCCTTCTCCTTGCCGGCCGCCGTGCCAAGGCGGGCGCGGATGCGCTCTGCCGCGGCGCCCGCCGCAACGCGTTCGCCATCGGTCGCGGCGCCTGCGAACAGGGCCTCGATCTTGCGCAGCTTCTCCCGGAGCGATTGCTCAGGTGTCATCGTTCGTCCTCATTGCGCTTTGCACCGCATCTTCAAAGCGCCGCCCACCGATAGATGCCGAGCAGGTTGATCAATGTGAACGCCCCCTGCAGCACGACCAGGCTCGGTTCGCGGTGAACCCAGCCAACCGCGCTCCAAAGCACGGAGGATACCAGGAAGAGCGCGAATCCTGCGGCGACGGCGCCAATGTTGAGCGCGATCAGAACGGCCCCGGCGACACCTGTTGCCGTGCCGATCCACTTCGCCGGCTTCAGAAGCATCGGTTCATGCCGAAGCCGTCTCATAGCCGCTTCGCCGCCCAGACGACGCGGCCGATAATGTTCACCTCCTCGGCGTCGCGCTCGTAGGTTTCGTAGTCGGGGTTGACCGACTTGATCACGACCTTGGGCGGCTCGGAATGTGGAATGTGCTCGACCCGCTTGGCCACCAGCCCCATGCCGTCCCAGACCACGAAGATGCCGGGCGGCACCGGCACGCGCTGGCTGGTATCGAGCAGGATGCGATCGCCGGTGGAGAGCAACGGCTCCATCGAGTCGCCGTCGATCGTGATCATGCGCAGATCG
Organism: Pseudomonadota bacterium; assembly: GCA_027619655.1. GTDB lineage: Bacteria > Pseudomonadota > Alphaproteobacteria > UBA8366 > MarineAlpha4-Bin1. Next base: position 2,102 of record JAQCHR010000392.1, on the reverse strand, counting down.
GCGGCGCGGGCCCGGAATTCGTGGCGGATGACCGGATCCGGCAGCAGCCATGTCTCGGTCGCCTCTTCCAGACCGTCGTGATAGGCGCCCGGACCCGCCGAGGCGCGAACGTCGATCTCGGCGATCGCCGAGAATCCCTCGACCACGCGCCGGCCGCGCCGTGACGGTACGTCCTCGTCCTCGTGCTGTCCGGCATCCAGCGTGCGCGGTTTGCGCGGCGGGATCTCGTGATGGCGCAACTGCGAATCGGCGACGCCAAGATGTTGGGCCAGGGCCTCGCGGACATCTTCCGGTAGCACCTTCGGCGAGCCGCGGTAGACGAACTGGTGCAGATAGGCCGCGTTCTTGCCGATCGCGAGCGAGGCGTTCTTCAGGTCGGTGCGCTTCTTTTCGATCAGCTTGAGCACTCTGAGGCGGATCGGATCGAGGTCCATGGGGGCTAACTCCCTGTGACGATTGGATAGGAAATTAACAACATCTTCCAATTGACGCAATGAGGTTGCGTTGATTTTATATTTCCTATCATGACGACGCTGACCGACCAGTTCCACGCCCGTGTCGAGGCCTTCCTCGAAGCCACCGGATTCAAGCCGACCGAGTTCGGGCGCCAATCCGTCGGCGATCCGTCCTTTGTTCTGGGCCTGAGGCGCGGCCGTTCGCCGACGCTGGCGACCGCCGACCGGGTGCTTGCCTTCATCGCCGAGGTCGAAGCGGCGGAGCCCAGGCGTCGGGCCAAGAGGGCGGTCCGATGAGCGATCGTCCTATCAGACATTTCCACCAGGTCGATCTGGCCCGCCGCTGGAACATTTCCCCGCGCACCCTGGAGCGCTGGCGCTGGAAGGGCATCGGCCCCCGGTATCTCAAGGTTGGCGGGCGGGTTCTCTACCGCCTCGACGACATCGAGGCGTTCGAGGCGGCGCAGATTCGCGAGCCGGATGCCAGTCCATCGGTCGTCGTGATCGCCGCCACCCCTCAACCGCACCGAAAATCGGATTCACGGCTTATCCCTGCCGGGACGGTTTCGCGCTGTCGTGAGTAGGAACCTGTCATGACGACCTTGATCGCTTTACCGGTGCGGAATGCGCCAATGATCGACGAGATGCTGCTCTGCGCCTGGGTGGCGCAGGCCGCACCCGGACAGGTTCTCGAATACCACCGCGGCTTTCTCGGCATCGACCGCACGCCATTCGGCCAGCCGATGACCGCCGACGGTCGCGCGGCGCTCATCCGCACCAGCGGCCGTGCCCTCAATCTCGCGGCGGGCGGCTTCGTGCACCTCGTCCAGCGGCGGCTCGGTCCCGGCACGTTCAGCTATCTCGCCGTCGCCAGAGCCCGTCCGAAATCCGCGCCGGTTTCATTCGCAACGCTTATGACTGGGGAGGCAGCCTGATGCCCGATCGTACCAATCACCCTTCGCTCGAAGACATCCGGGCGGTGCCGATCGGAGAGATTGCCGCGCTGCCGGCCGATCACCTTGCCCTTCTGCAGGAAGACGCCGAAGCGGCGCTGGCGGCCGCGAAAGCCACCGCCGAGTGGATCGCCGGGGCGATCGCGCTGCGTTACGCCGACCGGGCCCGTGCGGAGCGCCAGGCCGAGAACAAGGACACTGGCACGGTCCGCTTCGAGGACGGGAATGTCACCGTCGTCGCGGACCTGCCGAAGCGGGTCGATTGGGATCAACGCGCGCTCGCCGCTGTAATCGAGCGCATCCGCGCCGCCGGCGACGATCCGGGCGAATATATCGACGTCTCCTACAAGGTTTCCGAACGCAAATACGCCGCCTGGCCCGAGCGCATTCGTGCCGCCTTCGCGCCTGCCCGCACGGTCAGGGCCGGCAAGGTGAACTTCACGCTGACGCTCAAGCCGGACGGCTGAGACGGCGGCGGGGCGGCCCGTCCGCCAAGGACGGGCAGGCAATCCTTCGGCGCCCGGTCAACGCCCCGCCGTCATCCGATCCGACCGAACCCGAAACCGCCGGCCGATGGCCGGACATGTAAAGGAGGCCGCCATGCCGGCTCGCATCGTCACTGCCGACTGTCTAACGTCAGCACCTATGGAACAAATTAGCTTGATTGCATAAGAGAGGATTTCAGGTTCATCGT
>JAQCHR010000391.1 GCA_027619655.1 Pseudomonadota bacterium | reverse complement strand
AAAAACTGGTTGAAAAGCGCTATCCGATTTATGCCGAGGCCGATATCACGGTCGACAGCTTCGACGGGCCGCCTGAAGAGGTGGTCGACCGGGTGATTGCAGCCGTCACGAAGTATATCTGTGAAAAGGGAGAATCCGCGTGAGCAGCCACGATACGGTGCATGTCGACCTCGGCGACAGAAGCTACGACGTCCTTATCGGCGAAGGGCTGCTGGCCGCTGCGGGCCGCCATATCAAGCCGTTTTTGAAACTTGACCGTACCATCATCGTTACCGACCGGAATATTGCACCGCTCTACCTGGAGGCGCTGCAGCACAGCCTGGAGCAGGCCGGCGTCGCCAGCGAGGCGGTGATCCTGCCGCCCGGCGACAGCACCAAGGATTTCGCGAATTTGCAGGATCTTCTGAACACGCTGCTGTCATACGGCATTGAGCGGTCCACCACGCTGATCGCGCTGGGCGGCGGCATGGTCGGCGATATTACCGGGTTTGCCGCGGCGATCCTGTTGCGCGGCATCGACTACATCCAGATTCCGACATCGCTGCTGGCACAAGTCGACAGCTCTGTCGGCGGCAAAACGGCGATTAACGCGCCGCACGGGAAAAACCTGATCGGGGCGTTCCACCAGCCACGCCTCGTGCTTGCTGACACCGGTGCGCTTGACACGCTGCCGCAGCGCGAATTGCTGGCCGGCTATGCCGAAGTCGTGAAATACGGGCTGATCGACGACCCGGAATTCTTTTACTGGCTGGAGGGCCACGGCGCCGCGCTATGCGATGGCAACCCGGCGGCCCGTCGCCATGCGGTCATGACCAGTTGCCAGGCAAAGGCGGATATTGTCGCTGGCGACGAACGTGAGTCCGGTCGCCGCGCGCTGTTGAATTTTGGCCATACCTTCGGTCATGCCCTGGAAGCGGAATCGGGATTCAGCGATATCCTGCTGCACGGCGAAGGGGTCGCCATCGGCATGGCCATGGCGTTTGATATTTCCGTCCTGATGGGGCTGTGCTCGGCGGAGGATGCCGCACGCGTACACCGGCATTTCGGCTCGATCGGCCTGGAAACCGGGCTGCAGCCCATCCAGGGCATGACATGGAGCCCGCGAGTACTGCTGGCGCATATGGGCAAGGACAAGAAGGTAAAGGACGGACAACTGACCTTCGTGCTGACCCGTGGCATCGGCCAGGCGTTCCTCAACAGCGACGTCCGGGAAGAAGACATCCTCACCATATTGAAGGAAGCCGCGACAGGATGACGGGCACCGACTACATCATCCTTCTCGCGATTTTCGCGCTGCTCTTTATGTCGGCGTTCTTTTCGGGATCGGAAACGGCGCTTACCGCGGCCTCTCGCCAGCGGCTGCACAGGCTCGCCAAGCAGGGAGACAGGCGCGCGCAGATCCTGCTGGACCTGTTCGACCGCAAGGACAGGCTGATCGGCGCCATCCTGCTGGGCAATAACGTCGTCAATATCCTGGCGTCGGTTCTGGCAACTTACACATTGCTGATTTTCTTCGGCGATGCCGGCGTCGCCTATGCCACCCTGATCATGACCTTGCTGATTGTCATTTTCGCCGAAGTCCTGCCGAAAACCTACGCCATCGGCAAGGCAGACGAGACGGCGTTGCGCGTGGCACCGGTTGTCCGGATCGTGGTGCTCCTGCTGTCGCCGCTGACCCATACCATCCAGCTTATGGTGCGGCTTTCGGTCATGCCCTTCGGGGTCAAGCTGAGCGGCGACCTGGGCATGACGCAAAGCGAGGAAGAACTGCGTGGCGCGATCGACCTGCACGAGGGTCCCGACCCGGAAGTCCGGCAGGAGCGGCTGATGCTGCGCAGCATCCTGGACCTCGATGACGTTGCGGTCGAGGACGTCATGACGCATCGCCGGGCCGTGACGCTGATCAACGCGAGCGACCCCATCCAGGACATCATCGATCAGATGCTGGCCAGCCCCTTTACGCGGATTCCCCTGTATCTGAACGAACCGGACAATATTGTCGGCGTCATGCACGCGAAGCCGCTGTTGCGCGAACTGCGCGCGAAGGATGCCGAAATATCGACGTCGGACATCCTGGCGCTGGCGGCGAAGCCCTGGTTCATTCCGGAAACGACGACGCTGCTGGACCAGTTGCAGGCCTTTCAGGAACGCCGCGAACACTTTGCGATTGTGATCGACGAATATGGCGCCGTGATGGGAATCGTTACCCTGGAGGATATCCTGGAGGAAATTGTCGGCAGCATCGAAGACGAACAGGATATTGCGGTTTCCGGCGCCCGGCGCCAGCCGGACGGGTCCTATGTCATTTCCGGATCGGTGACACTGCGCGACCTGAACCGCGAGTTCGAATGGGCGCTGCCGGACGACGCGGCCTCGACGCTCGCAGGGCTGATCCTGCATGAAGCCCGGCGCATTCCCGAACCCGGGCAGATATTTACGTTTTACGGCTTCCGATTCGAAATCCTGCGGCGCCAGCGGAACCAGATCACATCGATCCGCGTTCTGCCGCCGGCGCCGGCCGAGGATGTGTTCTAAAGATCAGATCGTGGTGCCTGGAACCGCCTCTGGCGATCCAGCGGCCACGTGAATCTGATCGAAATTACTGAAAATAGTGCACCTTCACAGGATTAAGGGGGAACCTGCTACGGTTCCCCCTTAATCCTGATGTGCTCTAATCGCAACACCGGGCCCGATAACCGAGAATACGCGCAATGGTTTCGGAGTCCTGTCTTGTCAGAGTCTTTTCTGGCGATCATACTGTTTTGTATGGATCAATTGAGTAAATTCACCGTCGGCAACGCTGGCGGCCGCAAGGGGACACTGGGGTGCGACCATCCGGGTTGCGCCGGCGCGGCAACCCATCGGGCGCCGAAAAATCCCGGCGTTCCGGACGATCACTACTGGTTCTGCCTGGACCATGTCCGGGAATACAACAGCAAATGGAATTATTATGCCGGCATGACGGACCGGCAGGTCGAGCAGGAAATCCGCAACGACACGGTATGGCGCCGCCCCACATGGCCGCTTGGCGGCAAACCCGCCAATGACCGTTATCATGCGCGGATGAATTTCCGCGATGAATTCGGGGTTTTCGAGGGCGCAGCCGGCGCACGGCGGCAACAAAAGCAGTCCGACGACCGCGAACCGGCGGCACATATCCGTCGCGCGCTGCGAATCATGGCGATTGAGCCGCCAGTAACCTTGACCGAATTGAAGTCGCGTTATAAGGAATTAGTCAAACGGTTACATCCCGATGCAAATGGCGGCGACAGGGTGGCGGAAGACAAGTTGAAGGATATCAATCAGGCCTATGCCACAATAAAGAAATTCCTTGCTGCCTAGCATTTCATTATCGCTTCTTAAACGACTGGATTCATGTAAATGAGCACGACTGACAGCCCGGCACGGGCCCACGAACTAGACGCGCCCGATACCAAGGTGTCTGTCCGCGAAGTATTTGGTCTCGATACCGACATGATCGTCCCGGCATTTTCGGTCGGCTCCGATTATGTCCCTGACCTGGATGACACGTATGTGTTTGATTATGAAACGACAATGGCCATTCTGGCCGGGTTCAGCCACAATCGCCGCGTGATGATCCAGGGCTATCACGGCACGGGCAAGTCCACCCATATCGAACAGGTTGCCGCCCGGCTGAACTGGCCATGCGTGCGCGTCAACCTGGACAGCCATATCAGCCGAATCGACCTGCTGGGCAAGGACGCGATCGTCCTGCGCGATGGCATGCAGGTCACCGAGTTCCGCGAAGGCATCCTGCCCTGGGCGCTGCAGGGGCCCTGTGCCCTGTGCTTCGACGAATATGACGCGGGCCGCCCGGACGTCATGTTCGTGATCCAGCGCATCCTGGAAATCGACGGC
>JAQCHR010000390.1 GCA_027619655.1 Pseudomonadota bacterium | reverse complement strand
AACCCGATGAGCCAAAGACTTCCACTCCAAAATCAGCAAGGCTGTTCCAAATCATTCGACGACGGACACGCGGCAGGTCAACCGCCCTTCATGCGGAAACAGGCATCCCAGGGGCGCAAAAACCCTCCATCCGGCATCCCGCGCGAACGCAGGACCGGTTCAATCCCCTACAGGTAACCTGACGTGGCTGAGTAAAACGTTTGGCGCGCGGTTGCGCCGCGTTTCAGCCCTGCCGCCAGGCCGCCGTGGCCTTACACTTTTTGCAAACGCGCTCGCCAGCCCATTCGCTGGGAAATGTCTGACTGCAGAAAAGACATTTGCGCGTCCGCTGTGACGTCGCCAGTTCTTCGTCTTCTTTGGTCGGTTCTGCTACATCGCTCATATTTTCTTTTGAGACACTATACCGGTTTCACAACGCGATACGCCGTCCCAACTCCCTACCTGTGCCTAAGGTTTCTCCTCCCGACCTGAATTCAGCTGGTTCGCCGAATCAGGTGATAACCAAACGCTGTCGTCACGACATCGCTATCGGCGCCGACGTCGAGCGCGAACGCCACGGCGTCAAACTCCGGCACCATCGCGCCACGCGGAAAAGAGCCAAGATCCCCGCCGTCCCTGCCAGACGGGCAATCCGAATGCTTCGATGCCAGCGCCGCGAAATCTTCGCCCTGAACGAGCTTTTCCTTGATTTCGCCAATCTGCGTCAGCGCATCCTCTTTAGACCGCGTCGCGGTCGAACGTTCCGATCCTTTATACATCAAAAGGATATGTGAAACGCGAACCTTATCCGCCATTTTGCCCTCCCAGACCAATGAGAACCCGGCAGGCTGAAATATCGCACCCGGTCCGAAACGTCATTGTTGATAACCCATTTTAAGCAATTTGTAATGAAAACGCCACCCCTTTGTGCAGGGAGTCTGCATATTTCTTTTATTTTTCTTTTTTTTTCAATTGTTTATGAATGAAATTACAAATCTATTGCGTTGCACAATTTTTGTGCATTGCAATATCGTTGATTCAGGTCAATGCCCCGCTTCCCCGCTGTCGCGTAACAATCCGGCCAGCACGTCTTAACCATCGCAAAGGGGAAAATTCATGGTTGAAAGTAGCACCCGAAAGGTTCCGGTCGATACCAGCCAGGCGCACTGACCGCATCTTTTCGAACCATTCCGCACTGCGGCAGCCAGTGTCGCCAGTTTCTTCGCGCCGAGTGCCGATGCGGCCAACGGCGCGGATCACTACGAAATCAACATGGAGCTTCCGGGCGTATCGGCGGACGATATCGACGTCTTGCTGAACGACCACGTTCTGACCATCAAGGGCAAAAAGAAGGCACAGCACGAGGAGAAAACCAAGTCCTACTACTTCTCCGAACGCAGCTACGGCGCCTTCCAGCGCTCCTTCCGGCTGCCCGGCGACGTCGATACCGACCGGATCGGGGCCGACTTCACCAATGGCGTGCTGAAGCTGAGCCTGCCGAAAACCGGCCCAGCGGCCAAATCTGAGAAAAAGATCCGCATCCAGACCGGGCTGGACTGAGCGAAACCGTTATCGGCCGGACCACCCTGCAGGCGGTCCGACTGGCGGTTTACGGTAATTTCCGTAAGATGGCGGCCATGAAAAACCCGGAGTGAGCCGCCATGCCGCAACCGACGCGAATCCCCCTGCCGCCAGCCGCCCCGGCGCGGCCCGAAATCGATTACGGCGCGAAAGCGAAAATCGGCGTGATCGTGCCCTCAGGCAATATCGCGACCGAACCGCAGTTCCGGGCGATGCTGCCGGAGGGCGTCGCGCCCTTCTTCACCCGCGCGCCGCTGACCACCACCGATGGCGACGGGCTGATGCAGATGGCCAAAAGGCTGGACCATGACGTGCAGCTGCTGGTTGATGCCAAGGTCGACATCGTGTTCTTCCACTGCACGGCGATCACCACCTATGCCCCGGGATCGGATGACGAGATCCTGGCGCAGATCGCCGCCGTCACCGATACCCCGGCCAGCGCCACCTCCAAGGGGATCGTCGCCGCGCTGGACGCGCTGCAGGCGAAGCGGGTCGTGCTGATCACCCCCTATACCGCCGATATCAACCGGCGGGAGGTCGCCTTTCTGGAGCGGCATGGCGCGGAGGTCGTCCACGAAACGGGGCTCGGCATCCCCGACAGCCCTTCCATGTTCGCGGTCACGCCCGGTGAATGGATCGATATCGCCCGGCAGCACCGCCGCGACGATGCCGACCTGTATTTCCTGAGCTGCGCGGCGGTACGCACGGCGGAAATCATCGACCCGCTGGAAGCGGAACTGGGCCGCCCGGTCGTGACCAGCAACCTGCTGGGCGTCTGGCATGCCATGCGCACCATCGACGTGACCGACCGGGTCGCGGGCTTCGGCACGCTGCTCGCGGACCACTGACGGGGTTTAATCGACCTCGAACCGGCGGATTCCCTCGCGGTCGATCTCGATGCCGAGGCCCGGACCGGTCGGCACCTGCACGATCCCCTTCACATGCTCCAGCGGCTGTTTCAGCACCGCCTGTCGGAAGGGATGCTCGCTGCGGTCGAATTCCAGCAGCGGCTCGGTCGGGTTCCAGCCCGGCGGGTTGTGCGGCAGCACCGCCAGCAACTGCATCGACGCCGACAGCCCGATGCCCGTGCCCCAGACATGCGGGATGTAGCGGATGCCGTGCGCAACAGCCATGTCGGCGATCTTCTTGCACTCGGACAGCCCGCCCGCCGCGCAGGTATCCGGCTGGACGATATCCATCGAACGGGTCGCCAGGATCTCGCGGAAGCCGTAGCGGGTGTAATCGCATTCGCCGCCCGACAGCGGAATCTTCAGCGCCGCCTTGACCTCCCGGTAGCCGGCCAGGTCCTCCGGCACGACCGGTTCCTCGAACCAGCGGATATCCAGATCCTCGACCATCCGGCCCATGCGGATCGCGTCGATCACGTCATAACCGTGATTGGCGTCCATCATCAGCTTGACATCGGGGCCGACGGCCTTGCGCACCGCGCTGGCGATGGCGACATCGCCTTCGACATCGAAGCCGATCTTCAGCTTCACGCCCCGGAACCCCTCGGCGACATAGCCCAGCGCCTCTTCCACCAGGTATTCCAAGGGATTACCGTCGTCGCGGCGGTACATGCCGGTCGCATAGGCCTCGACCTCGGTACGCAGCGGCCCGCCCATGAGCTGGTGCACCGGCGCGTTGAAATGCTTGCCCTTGATGTCCCACAACGCGATGTCGATGCCGCTGATGGCGCAGATCGGCATGCCCTTCTGCCCCTGGTCGCGGCAGCGGTCATACAGGGTCTGCCAGATCAGCTCCGTCGCCAGCGCATCGGCGCCGAGCAGGATCGGCTTGAACGACCGGATGATCGCCGCGATGGGCCGCGACGGGCCGAAGCATTCGCCCCAGCCGGTGATGCCGGTATCGGTCGTGATCTCGACCAGCACGGTCTGGCGTATGTCTGCCCGGTTGAACGACCAGCGGAAGGGAATCGTCAGCGGCGCTTCCAGCACATGTGTTGTGACATCGACAATCATCATGAAAGCCATCCTCCCCGTTGCAGCACCGGACGATGCCATGCGCCGTGGCCGCCACCAACACCAATCGACGCACACGGAACTCTCACACACGCGTGACGATGTTTGAAACCCACTCTGCCGACAATGGCCATAGGGTGACGTCGTGGTTTTTGAATTCACAAGACAATGACGCTGAAACGGCGTCGAGGGAGGCTATCTCAAATGAAACCGTTCAATGCAAAACTGCTGTCTACAACCGTGATTCCGGTTGCCGTCCTGCTCGGGCTGGGCGTCGCAACCATCGTCTCGGCGCCGCAAAGTGTCATCGGCAATGCGAAGGCCGCCAGCCGGGGCTGCAACCCTTGCG
>JAQCHR010000389.1 GCA_027619655.1 Pseudomonadota bacterium | reverse complement strand
ACGGGCGGCTACAGTCGGTCGCGACGGAACGCTGCGCGGGGCGAGGCCGGAAGGCAGGCTGAGCGTGGATTGCGGCGGTGTATCGGGCGGCGGCAACAGCGACGATTCGGGGCGCGCGGATGGCTGCGCGCCGCGCTGCGACCGCAGCATGTCCGGTAAGGTCGGTTCCGGCCCGAGTTTATCCAGAACACTGAGATCGACGATGACGCTCGGCCGGCTTGTGCCCGGCGAATACACGTAAACCTGCTGCTGCGCAGCGGCAATACTGGCTGTCGCGAAAGAAGCAACCGAGAGAAGGCCGATTTTCCACAAACCTGATTTAGCGTGTCTTCCGAAATCCACTGTCAATGTTCCGCGGTTGGATACCGTTCTACTTGAATAAGACTGTACCGCACGCCTGTTAACCAGACAACAACTACTCGGGAAACTCGCCTTTCCGCAGCAGGTTTCGCAAGGGTTGATGCAGCAGGTCGTTTCCCGCGCAGATGTCGGGCGCATCGAGTTTGTAGCGGCGGCCGGCGATGTCGGTAACCTGGCCGCCCGCTTCGCGCACGATCAGGATACCGGCGGCCACATCCCAGGCGTTCAGGCCGTTTTCCCAGTAGCCGTCATAGCGGCCGGCGGCGACATAGGCGAGGTCGAGCGCAGCGGAACCGAGTCGCCGCACGCCCGAACATTCCGCCATCACATGGCCCAACTGTCCCAGGAACTTACGGTGGCCGGCGCCGTCCTGGATGCCGAGAAAGGGAATACCCGTGGCAAACAAGGCATCGGCCATGCGGCCGCGCTGGGAAACCCTGATTCGGCGATCGTTGACATAGGCGCCAAGCCCGCGCTCGGCCCAGAACATCTCGTTTTTCAACGGATCGAAGATAACGCCCGCAACAATCTCGCCGTCGCGTTCCAGCGCCACGGAAATGCAGAAATGCGGGATGCCGTGCAGGAAATTCGTCGTGCCGTCGAGCGGATCGACGATCCAGCGGTGCCGCGGGTCGCTCCCCCTGGTTTCGCCGGTTTCCTCCATCAGCAGCCCGTATTCCGGCCGCGCATGGCTGAGCGCATCGCGCAGAATCCCTTCCGCCCGTTTATCGGCGCTGGAGACAAAGTCCGCCGGTCCCTTGCGGCTTACCTGAAGCTGCTCCACTTCGCCGAAATCGCGAATCAGCCGGGTCGCCGCCTTGTCGGCCGCCTGGGTCATGACGTTTATGATTGCCGAACGCAATGCCATGCGGGCTTCCTTACTTTCAGTTTCAGTAGCCCGGAGGGCGCCGCGGTAACTCAGTCCTTGGCCCGGCTCACATAGGTCGCGTCGGCCGTGTTGACAATGATCCGGGTGCCGGCCTCGATATATGGCGGAACCAGGACGCGGACATTGTTTTCCAGCATCGCGGGCTTGAAGGATGACGATGCGGTCTGTCCCTTGACGACCGGATCGGCCGCGATCAGCGTCATGGTTACTGTTTCCGGCAGGGTGACGCCGATCGGCGAATCCTCGAACGACTCGATCGTGACTTCCATCCCGTCCTGCAGGAACTGTGCGGTTTCGCTGCCGATCAGGTCGACATTGACCGTAATCTGTTCATAGGTCTCGTTGTCCATGAAGGTGTATTCGTCGCCATCGGAAAACAGGAACTGGTATTCCTTCTGGTCCAGCCGGATCCGTTCCACGGTTTCCGATGACCGGAACCGTTCGTTCAGCTTGGTGCCGTTGCGGATATCCTTCAGTTCGACCTGTAGATACGCGCCGCCCTTGCCGGGCTGGGTGTGCTGGATCTTGACCGCGCGCCAGAGGCCGCCCTGATGCTCGATAATGTTGCCGGGGCGAATCGCATTGCCGTTGATTTTCATGGTACCGATTTTCGTTCAGTGAGAGGCGGCGGCGTTATAGCCGCTTCATTGTGCCGCTGCAATCTTCTCCATGACCGCGTTGAATGCCTTTACCGCGGCGGCCGGTCCTTCCGGGTGGCTCCAGACACCGGCGACGACGGACAGGAAGTCGGCGCCGGCCGTTATCAGCGCCGGCGCGTTTTCCACGGTGATGCCGCCGATGGCGACACAGGGCGTTTCCATCAACTCGCTCCACCAGGACAGGATGGCCGGATCCGCGCGGTGCTTGGGTTTCTTCGTGCCGGACGCATAAAACGCGCCGAACGCCACGTAATCGGCACCGGCTTCCGCCGCGGTCATCGCCAGGTCCCGGGACTGGTGGCAGGTCACGCCGACAATCGAGTCCGGACCCAGCAGGCGGCGCGCATCCGCATAGCTGGCGTCTTCCTGGCCGACATGGACCCCGTCGCAACCGGTTTCCACCGCCAGGTCGGGCCGGTCGTTCATGATCAGCGCGACGTCCCGCTGCTGCGCGACGGGCCGCAGGATATCCGCCGCGCGGCGGATGACGTCATCGTCAACATCCTTCAGGCGCAACTGCACGCAGGCGACATCGCCCGCATCGAGCGCCGATGCGAGCGTGTCACGAAAGTCTGCCGGATCAAGCTGCGGTGGCGTGATCAGGTAGAGGCGGCAGCGGTCCGGCTCGGTCAAGCTTTGCCCTGGTATATCTTGATGACGGTATCGAGCAACGCCATGCCGTCTTCTTTCTTCCGCTGGAAGGAGTTGCGGCCGATGATCGAGCCCGAGGCGCCGCCGGCGGCGATCTGCCGGATTTCTTCCAGTACGGCTTCTGTGCCTTTCGCGGCGCCGCCCGAGAATACGACCAGCCGCCGCCCGTTGTAGCAGGACTGGACGATGTGCTCGATCCGCTTGCTCAGGGTCGAGATATCGATCTTTTCGTCCTGATAGACCTTCTTCGCTTCGGGCAGTTCGATATGCGCTGTCGGCGGCTTCACCTTGATGATATGGGCGCCGAGCAGGGCGGCCAGATGCGCCGCATAGGCGGTGACGTCGATAGCCGTTTCGCCGTCCTTGGTCAGGTCGCCGCCGCGCGGGTAGGACCAAAGTACAGCCGCCAGCCCGACCGACTTGGCCTCGGCGCAGAGTTCACGGAATTCCTCCATCATTTCAAACTGGTCGTCCGAGCCGGGATAGATCGTGAAACCGATTGCGGAACAACCGAGGCGCAGGGCATCGTCGACCGTGCCGTAAACCGCCTGGTCCTTGGAGGTCGCGTGGCTGTTGGAACTGTTGCATTTCAGGATCAACGGCACCGCGCCGGCGAAGGTGTCGGCGCCCGCTTCCAGGCTGCCCAGCGGCGCCGCATAGGCGGACAGGCCGGCATCGATGGCAAGCTGGAAGAAGTAGTGTGGGTCGTAAGCCGGCGGGTTCTTTGCGAAACTGCGCGCCGGGCCGTGCTCGAAGCCCTGATCCACCGGCAGGATGACCAGCTTTCCGGTCCCGCCGAGGCGGCCATGCATGAGAATGCGCGCCAGATTGGCTTTCGTGCCGGGACAGTCGCTTTCGTAATTGGCCAGAATCTTCTTTACGCGCTGCGTAATTCTCATCGTTATTCCTTTTCCTGCTTAATTGTCGATAGTCGGCGCTCGCACCGGACGGGTGCTTTGCCGGTTATCATCGATTAATGACGTTCCCCGCGTTGCGGCGGCATTCTATCAGGTTTTGAAGCCGCAACGGAGCCGAAAATGCGTAAAATTTACCAGGTTTGCATCATCCGGATAGGGTATGCAGCAGCCTGCAGCTTTATTTTCTACCCGGTGGCGGTTTTCAGCCAGTCGATGCAGGCGGCCTGCATGCCGCGGCCTGCCGCTTCGGCCTCTTCCAGCTCGAGGGATTCCGGCCGGACCGGTATAACCGTTGCGCCGTAGTGCCCGGCGATGTCGGCAATGCGGGGGGCGGCGGGACCATCGTAACGGATTGCCTTGAACCCGAGCCGGAAGGCGGCAAGCGCGTGGCCCGCCGCATCGCCGCAATCGAGAAT
>JAQCHR010000388.1 GCA_027619655.1 Pseudomonadota bacterium | reverse complement strand
GCAGCCTGGTCGTCAATTCCTCCCAGGGCGGCGGCTCCAAGGATACCTGGGTGCTGGGACAATGACGGGGCAAATGACGGGTACACGGCCATGATGCTATCCCGGGTTGCCGACAGCCTGTACTGGATGGGCCGCTATCTGGAGCGGGCAGAGCATATCGCCCGCCTGCTGGGCATGCTGCACGAAACATTGCTGGAATCGGATATTCCCGATGGCGACGCCTCCTGGTTGCGGGTGCTGGCGAGCCTCGACGCGTCGCCGCCGGGATCGGCGCCGGATACCTACAGGGTGTCCGGCAGCCTTGCCTACCGGGTCACCGGTCAGCTGACCTTTGATTCGGACCATCTGCCGTCGATCATGCAGTCGGTCATGATGGCGCGCGACAATGCCCGTCAGGTGCGTGAGCAGACCAGCACCGAAATGTGGGAACAATTGAACCGGTTGTACCTGGCCCTGCGGTCGATGTCGCTGCGCGAAATGTGGCGCGGCGAGACAATCGAGTTCTTCCACGACGTCATCAATGACCTGCATCTCTTCCACGGCATAACCGACGCGACGATGAGCCATGGCGAAGGCTGGCATTTCATCCAGCTTGGCCGGTACATGGAACGGGCGCAGCTCATCGCGGCGCTACTGGGCAATCATTTCGGCGCCGACGCGAAGAGCCATACCCAGCCGGCGGAAACGCCCCATGAATGGGTCAACCTGCTGAAAATGTGTTCGGCGTTCGAAGCCTATTGCAAGGTGTTTACCGCCGACGTTCAGCCGGGCCGGATCACCGAGTTCCTGGTTTTCGATCCCGAATTTCCGCGCTCCATCCGGTTCGCCGTCGATATGGTGCAGGCGGAATTGCAAACCATCGCGCCGGAAAGCAATATCCGCCGGGCGGGCCGGGCCGACCGGATTGCGGGACGGCTGCGCGCCTCGCTGGACTTCGGTCAGATCGATGAAATCATGGATGGCGACATACAGGCCCGCTTCAAGAAGATCGAAGACCAGATTGCGGAAATCCATGACGCGATGCTCGAATCCTATATCGCCTATCCCGTCGACGCCCATATCAGTTGACCAGCATGTTTTATTCGATCCGACATATCACCCGCTTCCGCTACTCGGAGCCGATCCGTGAAAGCGTCATTTCGCTGTACATGCAGCCGCGCACCGAATGGCGGCAATATCTGAAATCCTTCCAGGTTCAGACGCGACCCCATGCGCAGCTTTTTGCCTATTCCGATTATCTCGGCAATGCGGTCTATCACTTCAATGTTCCCGGCGCGCACGAAACCCTGACAATCACGGCGGATTCGACGCTGGAAATGGGGGAACACGCGCCTCTGCCCGACAGCCTGCCGGCCGAAAGCTGGTCCGCCCTGCGCAACAGCGCGGCGAATGGCGACAACTGGGACATGCTGCAACCGAGCCGCCTGGCGCGGTCCAGCGCCCTGCTGCGGCAGTTCGCGGCAACGCTCGCCATCGACTGGGGAAGCATGGACCCGCTGTCCGGCCTGCGGGCGCTGAACGCGGCGCTGTATGCGAAATACGGCTATGACGCCGACGCGAACCCGACCCACGAGCCAATCAGTGAATCCCTGTCCGCGGGTCGTGGGACCTGCCAGGACTTTGCCCATATCATGATTGTTATCGCGCGCGCACAGGGCATCCCGTGCCGCTATGTTTCGGGCTACATTTATCGCAGCCCGGAAAGCCGGGACCGGTCGCGCGAAGGCATTGCGCATGGCTGGGTCGAGGCATGGCTGCCGGAGCTCGGCTGGGTCGGATTCGACCCGACCAACAATGTCATTGCCGCCGACCGGCATATCCGCGTCGCCATCGGCCGCGACTATGCGGATGTCCCGCCGACGCGCGGCGCGTTCAAGGGCGCCGCGGATAGCGAACTGGCCGTCGCCGTTTCAGTGCATCCGACCGAAGCGCCCGCCCATCACGAGGATTTCCTGCGCATCGTCCGGCCCATGCAGCCGGAGTCACAGGACGACGAAATGCTGTTTCACGATCAGCAGCAATAGGGGCTGCGTCAGCACTTCAGCGACGCGCCGCCACTTCCTGGTCAAGCTGGCCCAGGCAGGCCATCCGGTCCGCCCGGAAATCGCCGGCGATCCACCACGCCTCCACCGCCGCCAGCAGCGCGCCGACATCGGGTCCCGGCGGTATGTGCCGCGCCAGGACATCCTCCCCCGTCAACGGAAAGACAACCGGTTGCCAGTCGTCGGCAGCCGCAAACAGATCGCGCCAGTCCGCATCCACAGGATCGGGCGCATCGGCCCAGCCCAGCAGGACCCGTTCGCGAAACACCGAAACGCCGGACCGGTAAATATACCGGCGATGCGCGGCGGAATTGCGCGGTGGCGCCAGGTCCAGGCGCAGGATCATCGCCAGATAGGCGCGCTCCGCATTGGACAGGCGCAGGCGGTCGGCGACGGCCTTCATACCGGTGGCATCCGCCCGCAGCAGCGCCGCGAGTCGGCGCAACGGATCGGCTGGCCCCACTGCCGCCTCGATGCGCACCAGCCGCGCCAGGCGATCGATATTCGACGCCTCGGGCAGGAAATGCGCCAGGACGCCAAGGTCGCGCATCAGCGCCAGAGTAGGCGCAGGATCCGGCGCACCCAGCAGCTTCATCAGTTCCGCCCGTACCCGTTCCGCGGACAGGCTATCCAGCATCGGCGCCATCGTGCGGCAGGCAGCCAGCGCCGCGTCATCCGGCGGGATCCTTCCGTAATGGGCCTGAAACCGAAAGAACCGCAGCAACCGAAGCACGTCCTCGGTGATCCGCTGGACAGGGTCGCCGACGAACCGCACGCGCCCCGCTTCCAGATCCGTGCGGCCGCCGAAAGGATCGTGCAGCACGCCATCGGTTTCGAGCGACAGCGCATTCATCGTGAGGTCGCGGCGGGCCGCATCCGCTTCCCAGTCGTCGGTAAAGGCCACCGTGGCATGGCGGCCATCCGTTTCAACGTCATGGCGGAGCGTCGTGATCTCAAACGACTTGCCGCCGATTACGGCGGTGACGGTGCCATGCGCCACGCCGGTCGGTACGACCGCGTAACCGGCCGCATGCATCAGCGCCATGACCCGTTCCGGGGTCGCATCGGTGGCAATGTCGATATCCCCGATTGGTCGGCCGAGCAGCGCATCGCGCACGCAGCCGCCAACGAACCGCGCCGCCGCGCCGCCATCGTGCAACACCTTCATGACGGCCATCGTTTCCGGCGCGCGCATCCAGGATTGTGGTTCAATCCTGTCCACGGTCAAGGGATCAACGCTCGATCCGGCCCGGCACCAGGACGCCGTTTTCCATATGCGGCGTCCGGTAGGTACCGCCGGCATTCGATCCGTCCAGGTCCATGCTGAAAAACGCCAGCACGGCAAAGACAATCGCAACCAGCAACGCGCCGGCGATGGTCAGCCATGTCCAGGGCAGTTCCTGCCAGTGCAGTATGCTGCGTCCTTCCGCTTCCGCCAGCTGGTGGCGCCGGTAGAACCAGTGCCAGATGTAATACACCACGAAGGGCGTCAGCAGCGGCACGACGATGGTGAGGATTTGCTGGGTCATTGGCCCGCCAGGACTTCGCAGAAATTGACCAGCATGCCCGCCGTGGCGCCCCAGATATACCGGTTCTCATACGGCAGGACATAGAAGGACCGCTCCTGCCCGTTATGCATGCGCGTGCCGGTTTCATGGTTCCGCGTATCCAGCACGAAGCTGAGCGGCACCTCGAACACCTCCGCCACCTCGAAGGGGTCGGCTTTCACCTCGAAAGGCGGATTGACGAAGCCCACCACCGGCGTCACCTGGTAACCGCTGCGCACGACGTAGTAATCCAGTCGCCCGACGATATCGACCCGGCTGGGCGCAAGGCCGACTTCTTCCTCCGCCTCAC
>JAQCHR010000387.1 GCA_027619655.1 Pseudomonadota bacterium | reverse complement strand
CGCCACTGGCGCCAGCTCGGCCAGATCGTCGCGCGCCGACGGCAGGCCGAGCAGCGGCAACCCGCCGTCGCGCTTCCATTCGCGCAGCCGGTCGAGCGCGCCCCCGGTGCGGGCCAGCATGGCCGAAAATTCGGAATCGGAAAGCCCCGCCGCACCGATACTTTCGGCAAGGCAGTTGTCGATATTCTGGGTGTAGGTCATGGCCGCTATAATCGCCCAGGATTCGCTGTGGTGCAATGCGATACGGGTGCTGCCGGGTTGCGCGCGATGTGCCGGAACCCCGGCCGGGCTGCGTGCCCCGGAAGATTACGCCTGGAGCCGGGCCCAGGCGGGAGCCGGGTTGTCCGATGCGTGTTTCCCATCCCCGTCCTTGCCGATGGCGCTGATCAGGTCCATGCCCTGGATCATGTCGAACATGACGAAATTGGCGCGGTTCATCAGGCTGCCGCCGGTCCCGAACCGGTCCTGCCAGCCATCCATCTTGACCGACAGGCCGCACATCACGGCGCCAATGGCGACATGGTCCGCCTGGATCGACCGTTTGGCGCGTGCGAAGGAATCCGCGCTGACCTTCTCCCAAAACGACCGCGAATGGTTTTCGATGCTGTTAAAACGGTTCAGCACTGACTGCGTTACGTCCGAAACCTTCTCGCAGATATGCTCTATGCTGTGGGTCAACCGGCGATCGTTACGCAGCTGGTGGTTCTTCATCAGGTTCTTCATCGATTCCTCAAAACAGAGAATCTGGGGAACCAGCGCATCCAGGCAATCCTTGAAATAGGCAATCGACAGGTAGACATCGCCGTAATCCTCGAGAAACTTGGGAACCTCGCGCAGGCTGATGTTGAGTTTTTCCGCCATGAGCCGCAGGTTCCGCAGCGCATCTTCCTTGTTCGGAACGGCGAACAAATTCACCAGTTCGCCCAGGCCGTTCACATCCGTGCCTGAGTCGTCGGCGGGACCATAGATCCGGTCTATCAGGGGCTGGGTGAATTCCTTCATATACGGCGTGAGTTCGGCGACCTTCTCCGGCGACAGGCGCAGTGAATCAAAGGATTCGGTGTCGATGTGCATTTCCCGAAACTGTATGCGCAGCGTGTAGATATCGAAACTTTTCATCCGGGCCAGCATCGCCAGGAGCCGCTCATCGGGATGTTTCCGGCCGCTCCGCCAGTTGAACGTTTCGCCCAGGTCGCAGATTTCCGCCTAGCCGCTGCCGGAATCCTTATCGCTGAACAATTCGATAACGCTGTCGAGCCGGACATTTTTGACCAGCCGCGCCCGTTTCAGGCTGGGGGTCTTCAGGGGCAGCTGGTTGAGGGGCAGGATATGGAGCGAATCCATATCGAACCGGCTCGCAACATCCTCAAGGTCGATGAACGCTTCTTCCGGTGGCGGCTCATCATCGAACGAAGCGGTATCGACTGTCATTTCGGAACAATCCCCCGGGACGCCGGAAATCTTCCGAAATCCATTTTCGGTTCAGCGCCTGCCAAGCATGGGTCCCTCTTGTTAACGAATGGCGTCTATTCCTGCTTACGATTTGGTAAAACTTTATCATGAGCCACCGCCTGTAATTGTCTCCGTCCTTCCGAAGAATGTTGCAACGCCGGACCGGATTTACGACAGATATCCTCTTGCCGAAAAACCGCGTATTGTTTCGGCGAACCGGCAGGCACCGTTCCCGATCCGCAGCCGGCACTGCCACCACAACAGGGATCCAGCAATGCCCCTATCTGACTACACCGCCGCCCTAGTCACCGGGGCGTCCAGCGGCATCGGCCTGGCGGTGGCGCAGCGCCTGCTCGGGCAGGGCCTGACCGTCCATGCCGTGGCACGGCGCCGCGACAGGCTGGAGGCGCTTTCAGCCAATGGCGACTGCGTTATCCATGCCGTGGATATCCGCGACGGCGCCGCCGTGGCGGCCGCGTTCGGCGCGCTAGAGATCGATATCCTCATCAATGCGGCCGGAATCGGGCAGAAAAGGGTCGGTCTGCACGAACTGTCGGCCGGCCAGATTGACGATGTATTCGAAACCAACGTCTTGGGCGCGACCCGGGTGTTGCGCGCCGTCCTGCCGGGCATGGTGCACCGCCGGCGCGGACATGTCGTGAATATCGGGTCGATCACGGGGCTGCACGCCACGCCCGGATCGGTCTATGGCGCCTCCAAGGCGGCCATCCACATGCTGAGCCAGGATCTGCGGCTGGAAGTCCAGGGCACCGGCATCCGCGTCAGCGAGATCTGTCCCGGCGGCACCCGCTCCGAGTTCCACGCGCTCGCCCGCGAGATCGAGCAGGGCGAGATCGAGCGAACAATGTATTCCTATTCCGTGCTGACGCCGGATGACGTAACGGATGCGATCGTCTATGTGCTGGACGCGCCCGCCCGGGTCGATGTCACCCTGCTGGAGCTGATGTCGACTGAACAGGTCATGGGCGGCAACACGATGGTGCGTCGGGAACCGACGCCGGAATAAGCGGCACGGATTCCGGTGATTGGATATTGCGGCTTTATCGCATAAAACAGCTCCCGGTTCCGGAACTGCGGACCCGTCCAGCCACCGCCACCGACAGGAGCCCTTGCCGTGCCTGACCCGAAATTCGCCGACCTTCCCGGTGTACGCCTACTCTATCGCGACAGCGGCGGGGACGGTCCCGCTGTCGTTTTTTTGCACGCCAATACCGGCACGAGCGAAAGCTGGACGCCGCAATTCGCCCCCCTGATCGAAGCAGGCTTCAGGGTCATCGCCTTCGACCGTCGCGGCAGGGGCGGCAGCGTCCCGGTGGCGGAAACCGGCGCGCAGCCGGGCAGCGTCGGCGAGGACCTGGCGGCGCTCGTCCACCATCTTGACCTCGCGCGCTTCGTACTGGTCGGCGTCGCCGGCGGCGGCTTCCAGGCGCTGGACTACGCGGCGTGGAAGCCGGAACAGGTCCGCGGCCTCGCCATCGTGGCGTCCAATGGCTCGATCAGCGAGCCGGAAATGCAGGCGGCCTACAAGCAGATGCACGCGCCATTCATCGACGACACCAACCGGCATTTCCTCGAAGTCAGCCCCAGCTACCGGCTGACCGAGCCCGAGGGCCTTGCGCGGTGGATCGCGCTGGAGGACCATTCGCGCGCACAGCGCCAGCCACTGCAACCGCTGCGCACGCCGAATACCTTCGCGAAGCTGGCGACGATCCGCGCCCGCACCCTCGTCGTCTCCGGCTGCGCCGAGATGCTGGCGCCGCCGCCCCTGATGCGCATGTGGGCAGCGCATGTCCCCCAGGTGGATTTCCACGAATTCCCCGCCGCCGGCCATGCCCTGCCCTGGGAACAGCCGGCGAAATTCAATGCGCTGCTGCTGGACTATCTGCGGTCGCTGGCGGCGTAGGGCCAGCGTCAGCGTAACCGGCTGTAATCCATCGGGCGCAGCAGGGTGCTGTCGATGCGTTCTACGGTCGCCAGCCATTCCGTCTTGATCAGCGGGGCGAGTTCGCCTTCCTGTACCTCACGCCAGCGCTGCCAGACGGCCATATCCGGGAAGCGGCGGATTTCGACGCTGCGGTGCGAACCGGTGTTGGTGGTGCCGGGGCCGATCACCGTATCGAAGAAACCGACCAGTTCCGCCCCCTCCCGCGCCAGCGCCGGCATCACCTTATCCGCGTAGAGCGCGTGATGCGCCGCTGCCGTGCCCGGTTTGAAGGTGAGGATCCGCTGCTCCACAAAGCCGCGCGGTGTGCCGCGCACAGCGTCGAATCCGGGCCACAGTAGGGGCATGGGCGGCGAGAAGTCGGTCAGCCGAAGGATCGCCGTATCGACGAAGTCGAGCGCCGGGTAGAGCGCCTGTTTCTGCCGGCCGATCAGCGCCGCGTCGGCCATCGCCCGTTCGCGGTGCTGTTCCCAGGTCGCGAGGCT
>JAQCHR010000386.1 GCA_027619655.1 Pseudomonadota bacterium | reverse complement strand
AAGAAAATCCACCGCTTCCGTGGTCTAATTTGTAACCGCCGCATACACATTTCCCTGTCGGGCGAAACCTTCATGAACCGCCAGGGCCGGGCCTATCTCAGCCGGCTGGGACTGGCTAATCTGGTGGCACATTCGGCGGATGAATACGTGGCGATCGCAACCGGCCTGGCGCATGACCGGGACCGGCTGGCGCATCTGCGCGGTTCCTTGCGCGCGCTGTCCGAAGAACGCCTGCTGGACCGAACGGGTCATACCCGTGAACTGGAATGCGCGTATCGGGAAATGTGGCGTCGTCATGAAGCGGGAGAAGCGCCGGCGGGGTTTGCCGTATCCGGGCAATCCGTCACAATTGCAGCAGGATAACGCCCGCGGCGACGACACATGCGGCAATGATGCGCCTTGGTCCCATTCGTTCCTTCAGGAATACCACCCCGATCAGTGCTCCGATAACGATACTGGTTTCGCGAAGTGCGGCAACCGGGGCCGTCGGGCCGAGGGTCAGCGCCCAGATGACCAGCCAGTATGCGCCCGTGGACAGCGCGCCGCCGATGGCCCCCGGCCGCAGGCAGCTTCGCATGGCGGTCAGGGCGCCGGGGCCGCGCCGGTAGAGAACAAGCAGCGGGAAATAGAGCCCCTCGATAGCGAAGAGCCAGGCAGTGTAGCCATGCGGTGTCAGGGCGAGGCGCGCGCCCACGGCATCGACCATCGTATAGGATGCGATGAACCCCGCCGTTGCAAACGCATAGAATACCGATACCGCCTCGAGCGACGATGCGCTTCGCGCACCCAGCGCCAGCCCGCTAATGCCCGCCGCGATAATCAAAATCGCTAAGGCATTGCCGGGGCCGATATGTTCGCCGAGAAACAGGCTGGTCACGATCAGAACGATCACCGGAGCCGTGCCGCGGGCAATGGGGTAGGCCTGACTGAGATCGCCATACCGGTAGGCCCGGATCAGGAATATCTTATACCTGGTATGGAGCAGGGCGGAGGCGGCGATGAACGGCCATGCCTCCCGCATCGGCACCGGGAATATGATTATGCCGGCAACACCGATCACGGCGCTTGCCGCGCTGATGACGGCGATGAGGATCAGGCCGTCTCCTGTGCCTTTCAGTAACGCATTCCAGGCGGCGTGCATCACGGCAGCTGTCAGAACGAGGACTGTTGCGAATGGTTCCATTCTGTAAGCCGAATTCTTCCGCAAGTTTCCGAAGGCGTGGTAATTTCTTACGGGGCTGTTTGATTTGGTTCAAACGAGTAATCGGAAACATTAGGTTAGAAAAACTCACAGATAAATGCGACAACTTCCACCCCTGAATGCCCTGCGCAGTTTCGAGGCGGCGGCGCGACACAGCAGCATGTCCCGCGCCGCCGAAGAGTTGTTCTTTAACCATGGCGCGATCAGCCGCCAGATACGGGCGCTGGAGGAATTTATGGGGGTTGCCCTGTTTCAGCGGGCGCATCGCCGCGTCGTGCTTACCGAAGCCGGTGAAACGCTGTTTTCCGCTGCTTCCGCGGCGCTTGATCTGCTGGCGGCGGGAACGAGTCAGGTAAAAGCCGCATCCCGCAGCCGGACGATCGTCGTTTCCTGTCTCGCGACATTCACTATGCGATGGCTGATCCCGAGACTGTACCGATTCAAGGGCCTGCACCGCGATGTCGAAGTGCGTCTGTCCGCATCCGACCAACCGTTCGATTTCATGTTGGACGGGATCGATGTGGCCATCCGCGTCGGTCGTCCTCCCTGGCCCGCCGGAACAAAGACGACGCCATTGCTGGTGGAACGGACCGGCCCGGTGTGTAGCCCAGGCCTGTGGTCGCCTGGCGGGGCGGAAGCCCGGCCGGACCTGTCGCAGTTCGAGCGGCTGCATACCCATACCCGTCCCCTGGCATGGTCGTACTGGCTGGAATCTCAGGGCCTCTCAGAAATTGATCCGCAGGCAGGACAGTATTTCGAGCATTATTATTTTCTGATCGAATCCGCTCTTGCTGGCCTTGGGTTTGCGGTTTGCCCGGAAGTGCTTGTCGCCGGCGATCTCGCGAGTGGCCGCCTTATCGCGCCCTTTGGGTTTGCGCCGGACGGTCAGTCCTATTACATCAGCCAACCGGCAACACATGTTTCCGATGCGCGAACAAATGGTTTCGTCGACTGGGTGTTGGCGGAAGCGCGCGGCGAAACCGGCAGGGAGTAAGGAACGATGGGTGAGGGGATTTTCAGCGGCCTGAAGGTGCTGGATGTCGGTAGTTTCATTGCGGCGCCCGCCGCGGCGACGATCATGGCGGATTTTGGCGCCGAGGTAATCAAGGTCGAAGCGCCCGGCGACGGCGACCCCTATCGCGGCGTGAAACGCGGCAAGCGCTATCCTTCCAGTCCGGTGCCCCATCAGTGGATCGTCGATAACCGTAACAAAAAGGGCATTACACTGGACCTGAAAGCCGAAGCCGGTCGCGAAATACTGTATCGCCTGGTGCGCGACGCCGATGTCTTCGTGACGAACATGCCGTTGGGTCCCCGGGAGCGGCTGAAAATTCGCTATGAAGACATTTCCCCACTGAACGAGAGATTGATTTATGCCTCCCTAACGGCCTATGGCGAAACGGGCGCTGAGGCTGGCCGAACCGGCTTTGACAGTACGGCATGGTGGGCCAGGACAGGCCTGATGGACCTGGTAAAACCATCGCCGGATTCCGCACCGGCGCGTTCCATGCCCGGTATGGGCGACCATCCCACCGCCGTGGCAATGTTCGGCGCCATTGCAACCGGATTGTACCGGCGCGAACGCACTGGCAAGGGCAGCATGGTCTCCACGTCGCTGATGAGCAACGGGTTATGGTCCAACGCCATCATGGTGCAGGCGGAACTCAGCGGCGGTGTCGTCGAACCCAGGCCCGCGCGCGAGGATGCCGAAAACGCGTTCAACAACCTTTACCGGACGGCCGATGGTTACTGGCTGCATCTCGTCATGATGCATCAGGAGCATCGCTGGGCCGATTTCGCCCGTGTCGTCGGGGCGGCGGAACTGGCGGACGATCCCCGCTATGCGACCGTCGCTGCCCGCGACGAGAACGCAAAGAGCCTGATAGACGCACTTGATGCCGTATTCCTGCGCAAGGATCGGCAGAGCTGGCGAAATCTGTTAACGCAGAATGGCTTCACCTTTGGCGAGGTCGCTTCCGTCGGCGATATCGTCCTGGACCAGCAGATGAAGGATAGCGGCGCCTTGCGGCCCATGCCCGATCCCAGGGCAGGCGCATCCTATATTGTCGACAGCCCGATCCAGGTCGCCGGCGTCGAGAAGGAAACGCCGACACTGGCGCCGGAGCAGGGCGAACACACGGTTGAGGTCTTGCGTGCCGCGGGTTATGACGACGCGGAGATCGACCGATTTAAGCGGGACGGCGTCATCGCCTGACCCGGTCCAGCATGAGGATACCGCCGGTGCCGTTGAAACTGCACAATACCTTCGCCCGACAGAAGCAGGATTTCGTTCCGATCGATCCGGGTAATGTGCGGATGTATGTCTGCGGTCCCACGGTCTATGACAATATCCATATCGGCAATGCACGGCCGCTCGTTGTCTTCGACGTCCTGTACCGGGTCCTGAAACGGATCTACCCGAAGGTAACCTATGTCCGGAATATCACGGATGTAGATGACAAGATTAATGCGCGCGCGCAGGAACTTGGCGAGGATATCCGGGAATTGACGGAACGCACCGCAGAACGGTTTCATGCGGATGCGGCTGCCCTGAACACATTGCCGCCGGATGTCGAACCGCGCGCAACCGAACATATTCCTGAAATGATCGCCCTGATCGAGCGGCTGATCGATTCCGGGCATGCCTATGTGGCGGAAGGGCATGTCCTGTTCGATGTCCCCGCCATGCCGGATTACGGAAGCCTGTCGCGGCAC
>JAQCHR010000385.1 GCA_027619655.1 Pseudomonadota bacterium | reverse complement strand
GCCGACGGTCCAGAATTCGTCGGCGCGGAAGGCCTCAATCTCGCTTTCGCGTTCGCAGATCAGCCGCAACGCGACGGACTGGACGCGTCCGGCGGAACGGGAGCCGGGCAGCTTGCGCCACAGCACCGGCGACAGGGTGAAGCCGACGAGGTAGTCCAGCGCGCGGCGCGCCAGATAGGCGTCGATCAACTCGTGGTTCAGTTCGCGCGGATTGGCCATTGCGGCCAGCACTGCATCCTTGGTGATTTCGTGGAAGACGACGCGCTTGACATCGACACCGTCCAGCACCTTGCGGTCGGACAAAAGTTCCTTGACGTGCCAGGAGATGGCCTCGCCCTCGCGGTCCGGGTCGGTCGCGAGATACAGGTGGTCGGCGCCCTTGAGCGCCTTGGCGATATCGTCGAGATGCTTTGCCGATTTGGAGTCGATCTGCCAGGCCATGGCAAAATCCTCGTCCGGCAGGACCGAACCATCCTTGGGCGGCAGATCGCGGACATGGCCATAGCTGGCCAGCACCCGGAAATCCGACCCAAGATACTTATTGATGGTTTTCGCTTTGGACGGTGACTCGACGACAACAACATTCATACTGACAACCGAACTGTAATTCTTGAAGGAACGGGCGGGTTAACCAAAACTGTATGCGGCCTTGAGCACCCCGTTCGATGTGCCGCCGGTCACACTTCGCATCATGGTCTTTTCGGGTCAATACTCCGCAGGAAATTGTGTGATTATAGGCGAAAGGGGTGAAAATCAAGGTATTCCGGTATTCCCGGATACTGGCAAACGTTTGATGGCAAAGTTTTGCCGGGTCCAATCACTTGCCCGTGAGCCACGACAAGTTAGGCTGCGCTTCCCGGGTTTCAAGGCTCGATGAGCGAGACACGGTTGCCCGGCAGCCGTTCCAGCCGGCCCGCGATCTCCAGTTCCAGCAGGATTGTCCAGACGACGGCCAGCGGCTGGCGGCTGTCCCGCACCACGGCATCGACGGCAACGGGGACATGGCCCAGGCAATCGATGATGTCCTGCCGTCCAGCCGAATTGTCATCGGCGCAAGCGGTTTCCGGGCGCGGTCCCGGGAACCCCGGTTCCGGCGGTTCACGAAGCACCGGCCCGGCGGCGCGTTGCAGGGCTTCCAGGACATCGTCGGCGCTTTCCAGCAGGATGGCGCCATTGCGAATCAGGTCGTTGGTGCCCTTCGCGCGGGGATCCAGCGGGAAACCGGGGACGGCGAAGACGTCGCGGCCCTGTTCCCCGGCGAGCCTCGCGGTGATCAGCGAGCCGGAGCGCAGCGCCGCCTCGACAACGACAACCCCCATGGACAGCCCCGAAATGATCCGGTTGCGGCTTGGAAAATGGCGGGCCATGGGTTCCGTGCCTGGCGGCATTTCCGACACGATGGCGCCGTCTTCCAAGATCGATTCGTACAGGGAACGATTTTCGGCCGGGTAGACGATATCGGCGCCGCCGGCGAGGACGGCCACGGTATCGCCAACCAGCGCCCCCCTGTGCGCCGCCGCATCGATCCCGCGGGCGAGGCCCGAGGCAATGACGATCCCCGCTTCCGCGAGCTTCCGGGCCAGCGCCTGGGCAAACCGCCGGCCGTTGGTGGAGGCGTTCCGGGCTCCGACGATACCGATCGCCGGCTTCGCCAGGATTTCGCCGCGCCCCAGCAGGGTGAGTGCCGGCGGGGCATCCGGGATATTCGCCAGGGGGACCGGATAGTCCGGTTCACCCAAAAACAGGTGCCGGCCGCCGAGCGCCGCGACAGCCGCCATTTCCTGTTCGGCGGCGGATTTCGCGGCAATTCGGAGGGACCGTTTGCGGCCGCCGCGGCACGCCATTTCCGGAAGCGCTTGCAGGGCCCGCGTCGCCGTTTCGTAGCGGGCGATCAGCTGCCGGTAGGTGACCGGGCCGATATTCTCCGACCGGATCAGGCGCAACCGGTCGATCCGGTCCTCGTGCAGCAAGGGCGTCGCGGCGATGTTCATGATGCAGGGTGTCGCAGATCATGCGCCATAGTCAACCGAAGATGATACAAAAAATAATACTTCGTCCAAAGGTAGGATTGTCATGTAGGTAAAGCTGAATAAAACAATAAAAAAATGTAAAATAATTATAATTACTAAAAATAACTGTAATGATTTTATCAGGTATGCATTTTCAATCCGGGAAATCTGAGAATGAGTAAATTAACAATAGGTTACGGTAATTATTTAATTGAAAACGAAAGGTGCGATCCGTTGCGGGCGGTCATCCGGACGGAATTTTCCGGCCGAATCTTACTGGTTTCGTCCTTCGGCGCCGAAGCGGCTGTCCTGCTGCACCGGGTCGCGCGCATCAATCCGGATGTACCGGTTATATTCGTCGATACCGGCAAGATTTTCGGCGAAACGCTGCGATACCGCGACGAACTGACGGCGATGCTCGGGCTGACCGATGTCCGCTCGGTCCAGCCCCTGCCGGAAGCGGAAAACCGGGAGGACCCGGACGGCACGCTGTGGATGTCCCGCGCGGACGCCTGCTGCTATTTCCGCAAGGTCGAGCCGCTGGAGCGGGCGCTGCAGGGCGCGGATGCCTGGATTTCCGGTCGAAAACGCCACCATGGCGGGGCGCGCGCGACCCTGCCGTGGCGCGAGACGGCAGCCGGACGGACAAAGATAAACGCCATGGCCGACTGGAATCCCGCCATGATACAGGCCTATTGTGCGGCGCATGACCTGCCGCCGCATCCGCTGGTCGCCGACGGGTTCGCGTCTATCGGCTGCATGCCCTGCACGACACGGGTGTCGCCGCAGGGAGACGCCCGGTCCGGACGCTGGTCGGGAAGCAGAAAGACGGAATGCGGTATTCATTTACCGTTGTTGTCCGTCGCATAGTATTGCCGGACGCTCTCTAAGCCATTTGGGTGATGCCGATCAAAAAAAGCTGCTATTTATTCGGGGATCCTGTACCCGTAACCGGCGTGGTCGTGGCCAACGGGTCTGCGCGAAACTTTAGTCGAGGAAATTGCCAGCAAAATGTCCCTGTCCCATCTGAAGAATCTCGAGGCGGAAAGCATCCACATCATGCGCGAGGTTGCCGCCGGATGCGAAAACCCCGTCATGCTTTATTCAACAGGCAAGGACAGCGCCGTCATGCTGCGGCTGGCGATGAAGGCGTTCCATCCGTCCAAGCCGCCATTTCCGCTGATGCATGTGGACACCACCTGGAAATTCAAGGAAATGATCGCGTTTCGCGACAGGATGGTCTCGGAGTTCGGGCTGGAACTGATCGTCCATATAAACCAGGAAGGAGTCGCGCAGGGGGTCGGTCCGTTCACCCACGGTTCCGCGCTCCATACCGATATAATGAAGACGCAGGGGCTCAAGCAGGCGCTTGACAAGTTCGGCTTCGATGCAGCCTTCGGCGGGGCGCGGCGCGACGAGGAGAAAAGCCGGTCCAAGGAGCGGATATTTTCGTTCCGCAGCAGGAACCACCGCTGGGATCCGAAGAACCAGCGGCCGGAAATGTGGTCGCTGTATAATTGCCGCATCCACAAGGGCGAGAGCATCCGCGTGTTCCCGCTGTCCAACTGGACCGAACTGGATATCTGGCAGTATATCCACGAGGAGAGCATCCCGATCGTGCCGCTGTATTTCGCGAAAGAGCGCCCTGTCGTGGAGCGCGACGGCGCGCTGATCATGGTCGATGACGACCGCATGCCGCTGGAACCCGGCGAGGTTCCGCAGATGAGAAAGGTAAGGTTCCGGACGCTGGGCTGTTACCCGCTGACCGGCGCCGTCGAATCCGATGCGGAAACCCTGCCCGATATCATCAATGAGATGCTGATATCGCGCACCTCGGAACGCCAGGGACGGGTCATTGACCGCGACGGGGCCTCCTCCATGGAAAAGAAGAAGCAGGAAGGGTATTTCTGAAGGC
>JAQCHR010000384.1 GCA_027619655.1 Pseudomonadota bacterium | reverse complement strand
AGGCCGCGCTTATCAGCAATTACTCCGGATTCGGCCGCGTCGGCCCGCAGTTCGTCATCGAAACCGAACCGGGTCAGGATCCCCGCGGCGTCGCGCAGCCATATTTCGGCCTGCGTTCCGGTAGCATCGATATCCTCCCCGACGCCAACCCAGGCGCGGCTGCCCAGCCGGATTTCGCCGGAACCGGTGTCGCCGGACAGGCCGTAACCCGGGACTTCCCGGATGTTCGAATGTGTCGCCACGCAGGTCCCGGCGGCTGCGGCCAGCGCCCGGGACAAGGGGTGGCGGCTTTCCCGCGCCAGCCCGCAGGCCAGCGCTAGGGTCGCTTCTATGTACCGTTCGGGTTCGGCCAGCCGCAGGGCGCCGGTGGTCAAGGTGCCCGTCTTGTCGAACACGACCGTATCCACCTCGGCCAGCCGTTCCAGCGCGTCGCCGCTCTTGACCAGGATCCCGGCCCGCAAAAGCCTGCCGCCGGCCACGACCTGTACGGCGGGCACGGCGAGGCCCAGCGCGCAGGGGCAGGTGATGATCAGCACCGCAATACCGTTCAGCAACGACGCTTCCCAGCCTGCGCCGGCCCACAGCCAGCCGATTGCGGTGACCGCGCCCAGCGCGTGGACCAGCGGGGCATATCAGGCCGCTATCCGGTCGGCGAGGCGGACATAGCGGGCCCGCCCCTGCTCCGCCGTTTCCATCAGCCGGACGATTTCGGACAGCAGCGTGGCATCCGCCGCCGCCGTCACCAGCAGTTCGACCGGATCGCCCAGGTTGAGCGACCCGGCATAGAGTGTCGCGCCGGATTTCGCCGATTCCGGCAGCGATTCCCCCGTCAGCAGGCTGGTATCGAGCAGTGCCGCATCGCTGGTCAGCGTCCCGTCCGCCGGGATCCGCTCGCCGCTGGCCACGGCCAGCGTCATGCCGGGCAGCACCCGTTCGGCGCGGATGAATTCCCGCGAGCCGTCCGGCCGGATGACCGTCGCGGCGCGGGTTCGCAGTGCGAGGAGGTTCTGCGCCGCCGACCGCGCCCTGGCGCGGACTCGCAGGTCGAGCGTCCGGCCCAGCAGCAGGAAAAACAGCAGGGTGATGCTGGCGTCGAAATAGATGTCCTCGCCGCCGGCCGTCGTCTGGTACAGGCTCATCGCGGCGGACAGGATGACGGCCAGCGAAATCGGCACGTCCATGTTCAACCGCCCGCCCCGCAGCGCCGACAGGGCGGCGCGGAAGAAGGGCTGCCCCGCATAGGCGATGGCCGGCAGGACGATCAGCGCGGACAGCCACTGGAACAGCAGCCGGGTTCCCGGCGCCATGTCGCTGCCGGCCCATAGGGACACGGATAGCAGCATGACGTTCATCGCGGCGAACCCGGCGACGCCGAGCGCGCGCAGCAGGGTTTTCAGGGCAATGTCGTCGCCTTCGGATACGCCTTCGGAAACATAGGGCGTCGCCCGGTAACCCCGCGCCGCGAGCGCTTCCACGATAGCATCCGCCTCGGCGCCGTCATCGCGCCAGCCGACCTGCAGCCGGCGGGTCGAATAGTTCAGCCGCGCGGTGGTAACGCCGGGTACCGATCGCGCCGCCTTTTCCACATGCGCGATGCAGGCGGCGCAGGTGACGCCGTCCACCAGCAGGGACAGGGTATGCGTCCCGTCCGCGTCGTCACGGGTAAAGATACCCGCCTGCCCCGCCCCGGCGACGGCGTCACCCGGCACCGCAACCGGTACCGCCTGGCTGGCGGGACAGCATCCCGCGCCGGGCGATGCGTTGTCCAGGACGGCGCTCAGTCGACCCATAGCTTCCGCCGGAATTCTATTGCCTGCCCGTTCGGCGCGGTGGCGGCGATCCGCAATTCGCGCTGGCCTTTGACGGTATCGGCGAGAGGAATGATGAAAACGCCCCGTCCGGCAGGCGCCGGCTTGAGAACCGTATCATCCCGGGCGGCAGTAGGATGAAACAGGGTCACGGCAAGCGTATCGATCGCGAGCGGCCCGCTATTCCGGTCCGTGAAGGTCAGTGTCAGTACCCTGTCGGCGCCCAGGTCCGTCGCCAGCGACCAGCCGAGATTGTCCAGCGCGCGGGTGCGGGCGACCTGGTCGTTGAAGGCGAGTCCCTTGCGGTAGGCCCTGTCGGATTCAAGGCCCGGAAAGCTCTGGACGGCGACATAGGCGAAGAATCCGTTCACGGCAAAGATGACGCCGAAGGATACCAGCAGGATGGTCAGGACGTGACGTCCCGTCAGAGTGGCGCTCATTGTTCCGGCCCCCGGAATTTGGTGTCTTCGCTGACGATCCTGCCATCGGTCTCGTCGCGCACGATGAAGGTCAGCCCGTGTGACCCGCCCTGCGGCGCCGCCCCGGCAACGAAAACCCGGACGCTTGCGAGGTCGTCCGCCGGTACCGTGACGACGGCATGATCCTGACCGGTCATCGTGACCCGGGCATTGGCGATTCCGGCCGTGGAAATGGCGAAGGTCCGGGGTTCCGGCGCGCGGTTGATGATTTTCAGGGTATAGCCGTTGCGCACGGAGCCATCCGACAGGGTGACATACAGGGGATTGCGGTCGCGCAGCACGCTGAGCGTCAGCGTCTCGCGGTTGAACAGCAGCCAGGTCATCAGCCCGGCGAGCGCCGCGATCAGGACATAGTAGACGATGACACGGGGCCGAAAGAACCGGACCCGCGCATGGCCGGCGGCATCGGTCTTTGTATTGGCGTTATATGTGTCGTAACCGATCAGATTGGGCGGCCGGCCGACCTTGGCCATGACCTCGTTGCAGGCGTCGATGCACAGCGCGCAGTGAATGCATTCCAGTTGCGCCCCGTCGCGGATATCGATTCCCATCGGGCAGACGGCGACGCAGGCGCGGCAACGGACGCAATCGCCGCGCCCTTCCCAGCTGTCCCCCGCCTTGTGGGCGGCGCGCGGCTCGCCGCGTTGTTCCCGGTAGGTGACTACCAGCGTATCCTCGTCGAACATCGCGCCCTGGATGCGCGGCCAGGGGCACATATAGATGCAGACCTGTTCGCGCATCAGCCCGCCCAGCGCATAGGTCGTGAAGGAAAACAGGGCGATGAACCCGACGGCGGCCATCGGCGCGGTGAAGGTGATCAACTCCGTGAGTAGGGTTGGCGCGTCGCGGAAATAGAACACCCAGGCGCCGCCGGTCATGACCGCGATGACGACCCAGATTGCGTGCTTTACGGCCTTTTTTGTGATCTTGGACGCGTCCCAGGGCGATTTGTCCAGTTTGATCCGCGCGTTGCGGTCGCCTTCGACGAAACGTTCCACGGCGATGAACAGGTCGGTCCAAACCGTCTGCGGGCAGCTATAGCCGCACCAGACCCGGCCGAACAGCGAGGTGAAGAGGAACAGGCCCAGCGCCGACAGGATCAGCACCCCGGTCAGCAGGTAGATTTCCTGCGGCCAGATTTCGACGAAAAAGAAGTAGAACTTCCGGTTCGGCAGGTCGAGCAGCACCGCCTGGTCGGGGCTCGGGCCGGGCCGGTCCCAGCGCAGCCAGGGCGTTACGTAATAGATGCCCAGGGTCACAAACATGATGACCCATTTCAGCCGACGGAAGGTCCCATAGGCGCGGCGCGGATGGATCCGGGTGCGCTTCTTGTAGAAGGAACGGTCTTCCTTGCGGTTGACGGCATCGACATCGATCCGCTCGACACCCGGCGCGACCTGTGCCCCCGGCGCGACCGCGGCGACGGCCGCCTGAGCGAGTTTCTCCAGCCCCGTCAGTTCATTGGGCATGTACCTCTGCCTCTGCTCCGGTTATGCATTACTCGCCCCCACCCAGGGCGTGGACATATATTGCCAATTGCTTGATCGTTTCCGGCGGCAGCCTGCCGGCCCAGTGCGGCATGACCCCCTTGCGGCTGTTGGCGATCGTCGCCCGGATCGACGGGCGGTCGCCGCCATAC
>JAQCHR010000383.1 GCA_027619655.1 Pseudomonadota bacterium | reverse complement strand
TTGCACTTGGCCGGGTCCCCCGCCAGCCGCTCGGGCGGTCTTCAGAAACCATTCCGTCTGTTCGCGGCTGTCCCCGGACGGGCCTACCATTCGGGCATAATCCGCATACGTCGCGGCGTCGTCGCATTTTTCCTTCATGATCGCCATTCGGCGCAAAGTCGATTTCCTGTTGCAGGCCTTCCATGGCGCGCCGCATCACCGCTTCGCGATCATTGCGTGTCAGCGATGGGCTACCCCCGTCGACGAATCGCTGCAGCGCCTTGAAGGGTTCACCCAGCAGTGTTGAAAAAGCTCCGATATTGGACCATCGGCAGGCCAAGTTGTCGCGGGCTGGTCCAATCCGCATCCCGGAAAGCTTGCCGATATAGGACAGGAGTTCAAGGTATGGAACCTGGCCCCTGATC
The DNA here is from genome assembly GCA_027619655.1 of Pseudomonadota bacterium. Taxonomy (GTDB): domain Bacteria; phylum Pseudomonadota; class Alphaproteobacteria; order UBA8366; genus MarineAlpha4-Bin1. Next base: position 3,523 of record JAQCHR010000383.1, on the reverse strand, counting down.
GGCATGAAGTCTGTCACGTTGGTTGAAAGGGCGAAAAAATCCGCCTCGAATACGGCGTCCGCGGGGAACGGGGCGGTTTCCATGCGGGTGCCGAGATGGCCGTGGAAAACATGCGCGTATTCCCGCCGGATTATCTGCGTCAGCGCCGTCCGGAACAGAAGTGACGCAAACGCCTTGTCTTCCTCGGTGAGTCGGGCATGGTAGTCCCGAAGACCGGCGGCCAGGTCATCGCCAAATCGCGGCAGGCAGGCGACAAATTTTCCGCGTGTCTCTTCCAGACACGTGGCAGCGTTTATCGATGCTTCTTAAGGAACGGCTGTCGCCGCATCTTCCCACACCGAACCGGTGTGGAAGCGTATATTGGCCATATAACCGACGAAGGTCGCACGGCACAGGAACGTTATGAAATCGAGCGGGATGCCAACAATATGGCGCGTTGGCGTCCAATTGGCGTAGGGAAAGAACGCAAAGCCGCTGCGCGTTGAGAATTCGGTCTTCAATACCTGTTCGTAATGGCCGGATGGCAGATCCAGCGGGATATTCTGTTCCAGTTGCCGGGAATATTCAAATCTGTCGTTCTGCGGCTCGTCACAAACCTCGAAGGCCAGCGCCGGGGATGAAACCGCTGCGGCGACAAATACGGAAACGGCCAGAATAAGGCGATGCATTCCTTCCTCCCCTGAGTTACTAAAGGTAGATCACGCCTATTCCATACCACTTTTGATATTTTTTCCTGTTTTGCCCAGAAAAAACCGAAAACGGCCTGAACTGAACGGACGGATTGTCCGGGAAGGGTAAAGCGGCGTATAACACGCCATTCATTCGGGACGACGACATGCTCTATCGCCGGTTACGGGGGTGGGGCCCGCCATGCATCGCTTGCAGCGTCCCCCGCAGCGGCGCTTCAGGTTCACATGATTTTCGGAGAATAAGGGTTGAGCGATTCCGACTCTGCCAAGGTGCGGCGGCCCGGCGGTGGCTGGAAGGGCATTGTCATCTGGCTCGCGGTATCGCTGGCGATGGGCGTGCTGTGCTGGTGGCTCGACGGTCCGGCGGCGGTGGAAGCGTCGATCGACAATTACGTTGATCAGATCCTGAACCTGATCCCGCGCATGTCCGCGGCGTTGCTGATCGGCGGATTCATCCAGGTTCTGGTGCCGCGCAGCCTCGTCGCCCGCTGGCTGGGCGACGGCGCCGGATTCCGCGGCATCCTGATTGCCACCGGTGTCGGCGCGCTGACCCCCGGCGGCCCGATGCTGGCCTTCCCGCTGGTGCTGGTGCTGCGGAATGCGGGCGCGTCGCTGACCTCGCTTATCACCTTCATCACCGCCTGGGCGGTGCTCGGCATCCACCGCATCGTCATGTGGGAATTGCCCTTCATGGGGACCGAATTCGCCGCCGTGCGCTATGTCGCGTCGATTCCCCTGCCGATCATCGCCGGGCTGACCATCATGCTGATCACCCATTTCATCGGCGACCGCAAACCGGGCGATCCACCGGCGACGCCGGGGGGTGCCCCATGAACCTGGACGCCAGCATCCTCGTGCTCTGGGGCGCGGTCGGGTTCCTCGCCCTGTTGACCTGGTACAAGAAGGGCCCGCAGGGGGTGCGCGACGGATTAATCGGCGCACTCGGCCTCGGCAAGGTGGTGATCCGCGTCGTCCCCTTCGCGCTGCTGGCGGCGATGCTGCTGGCGCAGATCGTGCCGCAGCAGCTCATCGCCGGGGTGATCGGCCCGGAATCCGGGCTGACCGGCATCGTCATCGCTTCGCTGGCCGGCGGGCTGGTGCCCAGCGGCCCCTTCCTGTCCTTCCCGCTGGCGCTGTCGCTCTATCACACGGGGGCGGGCCTGCCGCAGCTGATATCCTTCATCACCGGCTGGTCGGTCTATGCCAGCTTCCGCGTCATCGTCTGGGAACTGCCGATGATGGGCACAAGGTTCACCCTCATCCGCCTCGCCGCCTCGGCGATCCTGCCGGTCGTGGCGGGGATCCTGGCGGGGCTGCTGTACCAGGTGATCTGAGGGCCGGCCGCGGCATTGCCGGCGCCAATGCCGTCGCGCCTGGCCGCGCCGCTGAATCGCCTCAATAAGCCGCTTCGCCGCACGAAAATGCCAATAGTAGCCTGTAAATGCCAATCCGTGCTGCCAGAATTCCGGCTTTAACCTTTCCGTACCGCATATGGGGGCGGTTCATCCGTTTTTTTAAGGCGCTAATGGATCGTTACGGTTAGACTAACGTCCTCGGGAAGGGCGCTACCGGGGAACTGGAAACGCGAAGCATGACGGAGCAGCAGGAATTCAGCGTCACCTTCTGGGGCGTGCGCGGCAGTATCGCCTGTCCCGGGCCGGAGACGATCCGGTATGGCGGCGATACCTCCTGTCTGGAAGTCATGTGCGGCGACCGCCGGATGGTCTTCGACGGCGGGACCGGGCTGCGCAAGCTGGGCAACAAACTGGTGCGGCTGGGACCGGGCGAAACCGACCTGTTCTTCACCCATACCCATTTCGACCATGTCTGCGGGCTGCCCTTCTTCGTGCCGATGTTCATTCCCGGCAACACGGTGCGGCTCTGGGCCGGTCACCTGCTGCCGGAACACACCCTGCGCCAGGTGCTGGTCGAAATGATGATGGCGCCGCTGTTTCCCGTGCCGCCGGACATCTTCCAGGCCGATGTCTCCTATAACGACTACGAGTGCGGCGCGGTGCTGGCCCCAGGTGACGGGGTGACGGTCCGCACCGGCCCCTTGAACCATCCCAACCGGGCGACCGGATACCGTATCGAATTCGACGGGCGGGTCATCTGCTATATCACCGATACGGAACATTTCGACGGCCGGATCGACGAAAAGATCGCGGCGCTGGTGCAGGGCGCCGATATCATGATTTACGACTCGACCTATACGGACGAGGAATACCCGCGCTTCAAGGGATTCGGTCATTCGACCTGGCAGGAAGGCGTGAAGCTTGCCGACGCGGCGCAGGTAAAGACGCTGGTGATCTTCCATCACGACCCCAACCACAATGACGATTTCATGGACGAGGTCGCGCGGCAGGCCGAAGCCATGCGGCCCGGCACCATTGTTGCCCGTGAAGGGCTGACGCTGCGGCCATGACCCCGTTCCAGACATGGCGGCGGCGGCTCCGGTCCGGATTGCCCACCGTGCTGGGCCTGAATGCGCAGGGATTTTTTATCCCCTACCGCTATGCGGCCGACATGCCGCCCGCCGCGGCGCGGCGCGGCTACCCGGCCAGCGAGGCGCTGCTGGACGCCCGCACACCGGCATTCGAGGGCTGGCTGCAGGCAATGGATGGCTATGCGGACGGGCTTCTGGCCATCGGCGACGACGCGCCGGCGCCGGCGCCGCGCTGGTACCAGGACTGGTTCCCCCGGCTCGACGGCGCGATGGCCTATACCATGGCACGTTGGCACGCGCCGCGGCGGATCGTCGAAGTCGGCTCGGGGCATTCGACCCGGTTCTTCGCGCGGGCAGTGAAGGATGGCGGGGTGCCGACGGAGATACT
>JAQCHR010000382.1 GCA_027619655.1 Pseudomonadota bacterium | reverse complement strand
CCGGTTCCCCCCGTCCCGTCGGGAACGGGGGGGGGCGTCTACGGTCGGGCGTCAGGAACTGCCTTTCGGCCATTCCACCGAAGCCAGCGCTTCGTAATGCTCCATGATCTGGGTGGAATCCTCGCTCGCCGATCCCTGTGCCATGGCGAAGGACCAGGCCTGTCGCGCGCCGCTGCCGACGAACATGGTGACGCCCTGTGCTTCGGCTTCTTCCAGACACAGCCGGATATCCTTGAACATCAGCCCTGTGCCGAAACCGCCGTTGAATTTCCGGGTCAGCACCGAATTGGGGAACTTGGTTTCGGTCGCGGTATTGCGGCCGCTGCTGGCGTTGAAGATATCGATCATCAGTTTCGGGTCGAGTCCGGCCTTGATGCCCAGCGTCACCGCCTCCGCCGTCACGGCCAGCGCCGTGCCCGACAGCAGGTTGTTCAGCAGCTTCATTGTCTGCCCCATGCCGATCTTGGCGCCGACATAGAAGACGTTCTTGCCGATCTTCTCCAGCATCGGGCGGTGATGCCCGTGGTCGTTATGCGGGCCTGACACCATGACCGCCAGCGTGCCGGCGACCGCGCCGATCACGCCGCCGCTGACCGGAGCGTCCAGTGCAACGATGCCGGCTTCGGCCAGCGCCTCGGCAACCGGAATCGAGGTGCGCGGACCGGTTGTCGACAGGTCGATATAGGTCTTGATCTTGCTGCCCTTGCTGAGCCCGTTTTCGCCCAGCGCAACCGCCTGGACGATGGCCGGCGTCGGCAGGCAGACCAGCACCGTTTCGACCTTGTCGGCAAGGTCCTTCGGCGAGGAAGCCGTCGTAGCGCCCTTGGCGACGCAGGCATCGACCGCGGCCTTGTTCGGGTCATAGACCCTCACCGCATATCCGCCTGCCAGCAGGTTGTTCACCATCGGGCCACCCATGTTGCCGACGCCGATAAATCCGATTTCCGTAGCCATTATGCTCCCCGTCCAAAGTTGTATCTGTTCGTGCCGGATGGTTGGTTCGACAATCCCGCGTTCCCGCCCACTCTATCGCACCCGAAACGCAAGCGCACGGGTTCGCAGCGAAAATGGCGCTTATCCCTGCCATGCGGTTCCCGCATTGCTGCACTGCATAAAAAATATTTCACACAAATTCCGCAAATCGTATATAATCTCTCCCTTCCGCCGATACCCAGAATTTTAAAAAAGTAATTTTACTCGCTAATTAGGATATGAGATGAGCAATAATACGAAAAAGCCGGAAGCCGATTATACGTTCCGGTCTGAAGATGACCGCCCGAAGAAGCGGACCTGCCTGAACTGCCGCAGCAATTTCACCAGCGAGGGCTGGGGAAACCGGCTCTGCACCTCCTGCCGGTCCCGCACCTAGATCAGATCATGGTTGGTTGGAATCGCCTTTGGCGATCCAACAATCCATGTGAATCTGATCTAATTTATTGAAAAAATAGCACCTTCACAGGTTTAAAGGGAACCTGTTGCGGTTCCCTTTCAACCTGATGTGCTATAGCCAAATCCGCCTGAAAATCGTTTAGTATCGCGCGAGTGTGGAAATATTCGCGCGATGCTTCGTTGTGTCCGGAAGCCAGCGCGTCAGGGAGTACATGACATGCGCCGACGCCTGCTTCACGGACTTGCCTGCTCCGCCATCGCGGCGACCCTGTCGCTGTCGTTGCCTCTGGGCGCCGAGGAGACTTTCGATCTCGGTGCCTGGCGGGACATCGAAAGCCGCGCCGCGCAGAACGACCCCCGCGCATCCGGGTTGCGGGACGGCTACCTGGCGGGAGTGCGCGATGCGCTGCGCTTCTACAGCAAGGTCAGCGAGACCTTCCCGATCTGCTGGCCCACGGACCATGAAATCGACGTCGGGCTGATCCGCAATATCATCGCGGCGGTACAGCGCGAACATCCGGACCTCGCCAAATCCGACGACAATTTCGCCTATCTCGTCGTCCTGTCGCTATACGACACCTATCCCTGCCGTTAGCTCCGGGGTTCGGCCTGCGGCACGCGCTGCCCCTCCCGCTCCTCGAAGGTGATCCGGACCGGCATGCCGATGGTCACGCTGTCTGGCGGACAGTTGATGACGTTCATCATCATCCGGAACCCGTCCGACAGGTCGACCAGCGCCAGCACATAGGGGCCGCCCTCCCGGAAGGCGGGCGAGGGCGCGCGGTGCACGACCGTAAACGTATAAACGGTGCCGGTCGGATCGGCGTCCCGCCATTCCAGTGCCGGTGCGCCGCATTGCACGCAGAGCGACCGGGGATAGAACTGCGCATGGCCGCAGGATGTGCAGTGCTGGTAGGTCAGTCGGCCCTCGTTGCAGGCGTCCCAGAAGGGTTTCGTATCCGCATTCGGGCGCGGCGCCGGTTTGCCGGTCATGTCATGTCCTCCCCAGGATCATCGAGCAATGCGCCGACAGGATCCCGCCATCGCCATGGACGAAGGCGAGTTCGGCATCGGGCACCTGGCGGATATCCGCCTCGCCACGCAATTGCCGGACGCCTTCGACCACATGGAACATGCCGCCCGCAGCACCGGAATGGCCGAAGCTGAGCAAGCCCCCATGGGTGTTGCAGGGCAGCTTGCCGCCATGGGTCAGTGCGCCCCGCAGCGCGGCCTCCCCGGCTTCGCCCTTTTCGAAAAAGCCGATCGACTCCAGCTCGATCAGCAGGGTGATGGTGAAGGAATCGTATATTTCGGCGACGTCGATATCGGCGGTGGTGACGCCCGCTTCGCCAAACGCATGCGCGGAGGAGGTCTTGCAGCCGAAATCGGTCAGCGAGGGGGCGGCGCAGATATGCTCATGCGTGTGCCCCTGGCCGGTACCGAGGACGGAAACCGGCCGTTTGCGCGTATCCTTGGCGGCGTCGGCAGCGCTGACCACGATGGCCGCCCCGCCGTCGGAAATCAGGCAGCAGTCCAGCAGGCGCAGCGGCGAACTGATGATCCGGGCATTGGCGACGTCATCCATCGTGATGGGCTTGGTCATATGTGCGTCGGGATGCATCCCCGCATGCCTGCGGTGGGTCACCGCCAGCGCCGCCAGATGTTCCAGCGTCGCGCCGGTTTCATGCATGTAGCGCTGCGCGACCAGCGCATAGGCGGCCGGCACCGAAATCCCGTAGGGCACCTCGAACTGCGGATGGCCGAACTGCGACAACGCCGCCACGGCGGCATCGCGGGTCATGCCGGTCAGCCGGTTGTCGCCGGTGACGCAGAGCACATGGCGACACATGCCGGACTGCACCAGGGCGGCGGCTTGCATCACCATCATCGACCCGGTTGCGCCGCCGGCATGCAGCCCGGCGTTGAAATTCGGGTCCACGCCGAGGTATTCGCAGAAGGCGGAACTCAGCATCGGGTAGGTTTCGGTCAGCGCGTAGGCGCAGAGCACCCCGTCGATATCGCCGCGTTCCAGCCCCGCATCGGCCAGCGCGCCGAGCGCCGCCTCGGTATGCAGCGACATGCAGGTGCTGCCGGTGACCTCGCCGACCTTCGTGTTGTGGACGCCGGTGATGGCGGCATGCCGGGTCATTCGCCGCCGTCCTTCTTTTCGAGCTGGTTCCAATCGAAGGGCAGCGGTTCCTTGGCGATGAACTTCCGCGTCGCCTCCTTGTGGTAGTCGGAATGCATCGCCACGCCCTGCGCGAAGGATTCCAGTTCGCCCAGCGCCTTCTGGTCCATGTGGAAGGCGTTGTTGAGGATGTTCTTGGACATGCCGATGGCCTCGCGCGACGCATGGCGGAACCGCCCGGCAAACGCGGTCGCGCGGTCCATCAGATCGGCCGATTCGTGGATTTCCTTGACGATTCCCAGCGCCTTCGCCTCCACCGCGTCAAAGGTGCGGGCGGTGAAGATCAGGTCCTTCGCCGCCTGCAGCCCGACGATGCGCGGCAGCAGGAAGAACCCGCCCGCGTCCGGCACCAGCCCGATCCGCCCGA